>CAZZBU010000156.1:0-5464 GCA_964652315.1 uncultured Bacteroidales bacterium | reverse complement strand
GTAGGTATAACAATTTTTAACAAATTTTCCTTTTTTGGGTAATTATTAATTAGTAAGGGCACTGTCATGATGTGACGTGGAATAGGGTTAAAAAAATTAATTCCTTTTTTCCCTTCCTTTTTGAAAAAATTCTTAGGTTTGGAAGAATGTTTACAATTTAGTCGTTCAGCAATGTCCCGTTAAATGATAAATAGAAGTTAACTTTAAATTTATTCCCGTGAAGGTATTCACTAAAATAATTATTGGTATTCTTTTTTTGATTGCGGCCTGCACCGGTTCCACATCAGAGGGTACAACAGATAAGCCAAATTTCATTATTATTATTGCAGACGACGCAGCCTGGGACGATAATGAAGCCTATGGGCATCCAACCATCAAAACGCCAAACATTGGCAGATTGGCCAGGGAGGGGTTACGCTTTGATAATGCTTTTCTTACCATCAGTTCATGCAGTCCGAGCCGTAGCAGCATTATGTCAGGGTTATACCCGCATAATACCGGGGCCGGAGAACTTCACATGCCTTTGCCAAAGGAAAGAATAATATTTCCCGGGGAGCTCAAAAAACTTGGCTATTACACTGCTTCAGCCGGCAAATGGCATCTGGGACCGGAGCGTGCCGGGTTTGATACCATTGTGGGTGGTGGCCCCAGTGGATGCGAGCACTGGGTTGAGGTATTGCAAAACCGGCCAAAAGATAAACCGTTTTTCCTCTGGCTGGCTTCTTATGACCCACACCGGGATTATTTTCCAAATACAATCCCTGAGCCACATGCTCCGCAGGATGTGGTTGTTCCGCCCTACCTGCCCGATAATGACAGCACGCGCAAAGACCTGGCCCTGTATTATGATGAAATCAGCAGGCTGGATTCTTATATTGGTGAGGTAATGCAGGAATTAACGAAACAGGGTATCGATAATAATACCATGGTTGTTTTTATGTCTGATAACGGACGGCCTTTTCCCAGAGCCAAGACACGGCTTTATGACAGTGGGATAAAAATGCCATTTATTGTTCGTTGGCCGGAAAAGGTCACAGGCGGAGAGATAACAGCCAGCATGGTCAGCTCCATTGATATTGCCCCAACCCTGGTGGAGCTTGCCGGTGGAGCTATACCGGATACATTTCAGGGGGTGTCTTTTGCTCCGATTCTTGAAAATAAGTATATGAAGATACGTGATTACATCGTAGCCGAACATAATTGGCACGATTACCAGGCCCACGAGAGAGCTTTGCGTACCGAAAGTTTCCTATACATCATGAACGCCTTTCCTTCGCTAACAGCTTCTCCACCTGCTGATGCGGTTAACAGCATTACTTATCAGGAAATGATTCGCTTATTTGAAGAAGGCAAATTAAATGAGAATCAGAAAGACTGCTTTTTGGTGCCAAGACCACCGGAGGAGTTATACGATGTGGTAGAAGATCCTTTTCAGTTGAATAATCTGGCCGGAGATTCAGCTTATTTCGAAGAATTGAATCAGATGCGGGAGATATTGAATTTCTGGATGGAAAAAACGAAAGATGAGGTACCTTTAAATCCTACACCGGATAAGTTTAACAGATGGACCGGACAAAAAATTAATTAATATGCGGAAAATTATAGTGAGGATATGGTTGTTAACACTGGTTGCAGTGTTATTAAATTCAACCTTAGGATATGCTCAAAATGCAAATGACAGCATCGCTGTCATGACCTTTAACATTCGCTATGCCGGATTTGGGGATGATGAAAATGCATGGCCTAACCGGAAACACCTCCTGGTGCAGACCATTCTTGATCATCCTTCAGATTTTATTGGTCTGCAGGAAGTGCTACCGGTCCAGATAGATTTTCTGAAAGAAAACCTGCCCGGTTATGGCTGGTATTCCAGAGCCCGTACCCCTGACCCTAATGTTGGTGAGGCCACTTCACTTTTGTATGATATGTCGAAGTGGGAAATGATTTCCGGTAACCATTTCTGGTTGTCGGATACACCGGAAGTGCCAGGATCCAATACCTGGGGAGCGGCCTTCAGCCGGATGGTTACCTACGGCATTTTCAAATCAAAAACAGAAGGCATCACCCTGCTGGTATTAAATACGCATTTCGATCATGTAAGTCAGCCTGCCCGTGAAAAAAGTGTGGCATTAATTAAGGAAGTTATTCGTCAAAACACGGATGTTGACGGTGCTGTTTTGTTGGGAGATTTTAATGTTACAGACGATAACCCTGTGTACCGGCATTTTCTGGAAGGTGATTTACTGAAAGATGCTTATACCAGCAAAGTCGAAATTTCAGGTAAGAAAGCCGGCACCTATCATGGGTGGAATGACATGGATAACCGGAGGATTGATTTCATCTTTATCACAAAAAATTTTGAAGTTTGGGATGCCAGGGTACTTAATGAAAAATACTATGGTAGATTCCCTTCGGATCATTTTCCTGTACGATCTGTGTTAAGGATGGACTAATCCGCGATATATCTTTTTTCTAATTAAGAATATTGGATATCATATCCGGGACACAACCTTTATTAATTGTATTCTTATTGTTGGTGGCTGTTTGAGCAATTTACGTATCTGGTTGATCTGTTGTAAAACAGGTTGTTTTCAACCAAGTTCTTAAATTATCCTTCCTGAATTTAAGCCAAAACCATTACTTTTGCACCTTCATTTTTTTTACTTCAAGTTATGGCAGAAAACAAAAAACAGAAGTTATTTGAAGATTTTCCTCCAGTGGCTACAGAAACCTGGGAGGAGAAGATAAATGCGGACCTGAAAGGGGCCGATTATGAAAAAAAACTGGTATGGCGTACCAATGAAGGATTTAATGTAAGTCCTTACTATCGCAGGGAACATTTAAAAGGACTGGAATTTCTTGAATCCAATCCCGGTGAGTTTCCTTATGTACGTAGCACAAAAAAACATAATAATGACTGGGAAATTCGTCAGGATATCCGGGTTGATGATGTAAAGCAAGCAAATGAAAAAGCTTTGTTTGTGTTGGATCGGGGAATAACATCCCTTGGTTTTTCGCTTCCTGATAACAAAAAACTGGATTCGGAGGATTTTTCAGCTTTGCTTAAAAGCATTTTCTTTGAGTGTATCCACCTGAATTTTATTTCCGGGAATCAGGCACCCAGATTGCTGGATTTGCTTATTGCAGAAACAAAAAGCAAAAAAGTTGATAAAAACCGGGTATTGGGCTCCATTGATTTTGATCCGCTTGGAGCGCTAACCGTTACCGGAAATACCTATACCCATGTTGAAGATGACTTCCAACAGGCTGCATCATTAATTGAAAAAGCAGAACATGAAATCCCGAATTACAGGGTGCTGGCCGTGCATGCCAGTCACTTCAGTAATGCCGGGGCATCTATCGTTCAGGAATTGGGTCTTGGACTGGCCATGGCGGTGGAATACCTTAATCAACTTACTGAAAAAGGATTGGGCATTGATACCATTTCAAAACACCTTCAATTTATATTTGGTGTGGGATCCAACTATTTTATGGAGATTGCCAAACTGCGTGCTGCAAGATTGTTATGGGCGCATATTATCAAAAGCTATGACCCTGCAAGCGACGACAGTGCAAAAATGTACATTCACTCAGTGACCTCAGATTGGAACAAGACCATCTACGATCCATACGTGAATATGCTCAGGGCTACCACAGAGTCAATGTCTGCTGTTATGGGTGGCACCAACTCACTTTACGTGAAGCCATTTGATGCTCCTTTCAGAAAAGTGTCAAAATTCTCCGGACGTATAGCCCGTAACACACAGATTATGCTGAAAGAAGAGGCATACCTGGATAAGGTTGTTGATCCGGGTGCCGGTTCCTATTATATTGAAAACCTCACATGCTCCATAGCCGATCAGGCCTGGAATGTATTCCTGCAGATCGAAGAACAGGGTGGTTATGTTGAGGCATTTAAATCAGGGTTTATCCAAACCTTAATTGCTGAAACGGTAGCTAAACGCAGCAAAAATATTGCTACCCGCCGGGAGGTTTTTGTAGGAACAAACCAGTATCCCAATGGTGATGAACTCATCAGCAAGGAAGTGGATCCGGAGACGGCTTTCCCGGTGGACAGAAAAGCAGACAATGCCATTGCCGAACCGCTTAAGTTCTACCGGGGTACCATGCAGTTCGAGCAATTAAGGCTGGCTACAGAACAGCACAGCCATCGTCCGAAAGTTTTTATGCTTACCATGGGTAGTCTGGCCTGGCGTAAAGCCCGTGCAGGGTTTGCCAGTGGCTTTTTTGCATGTGCCGGATATGAAATCATCGATAACCTTGGTTTCAATACCGTGGATGAGGGCGTACAGGCAGCCTTTGATGCCAAAGCCGATATTGTGGTTGTATGTTCATCTGATGATGAGTATGCCGGGATTGTGCCTGCAGTGAAGGAGAAGCTTGATGACAAGGCTATTCTGGTGGTTGCTGGAGCTCCGCCATCAATGGATGAGCTAAAGGCCAAAGGAGTGGAACATTTTGTACATGTAAAAACAAATGTACTGGAAACACTTCAGAAGTTTAACACCTTGTTGGGAATAGCAAAATAATTCGGATTTAAATGCAAAATCATGAAGCCAAATTTTAAAGATATAAATTTCAAAACCCAGGCAACTGAAGGTACGCCCGGAAGTGAATGGGAAAAACAGAATAACATTAAAAAAGACTGGGAAACACCGGAAAAAATTCCGGTAAAACCAGTATACAGTAAAGATGACTTGCTGGATATGGAACACCTGGATTATGCTGCCGGTGTAGCGCCTTACCTGCGCGGACCATATTCAACCATGTATGTGATGCGGCCATGGACCATCCGTCAGTATGCCGGTTTTTCCACCGCCGAAGAATCCAATGCGTTTTACCGCCGTAACCTGGCAGCCGGACAAAAAGGGCTTTCCGTAGCCTTCGACCTGGCAACACACCGGGGTTACGACAGTGATCATCCACGGGTGGTGGGTGATGTAGGTAAAGCCGGTGTGGCCATCGACTCTATCCTGGATATGAAAATCCTGTTCGACCAGATTCCGTTGAACAAGATGTCAGTATCCATGACCATGAACGGTGCTGTACTGCCGGTGATGGCATTCTATATAGTTACAGCATTGGAGCAGGGGGCAAAACTGGAGGAACTTAGCGGAACCATCCAGAATGATATCCTCAAGGAGTTTATGGTGCGGAACACTTATATTTATCCTCCGGAAACATCCATGAAGATTATTGCGGATATTTTTGAGTATACCTCGCAGCACATGCCGAAGTTTAACTCCATCAGTATTTCGGGTTATCACATGCAGGAAGCAGGTGCTACAAACGATATTGAGCTGGCTTATACCCTGGCTGACGGATTGGAATACCTCCGTACAGGCATGAAAGCCGGTCTTAGTGTGGATGCTTTTGCACCCCGCCTGTCGTTTTTCTGGGCCATTGGCATGAATCACTTCATGGAAATTGCCAAGATGCGCGC
>CAZZBU010000155.1:0-7553 GCA_964652315.1 uncultured Bacteroidales bacterium | reverse complement strand
TTACTAAGAAATGCCTTTTTGAAATAATCTGCAATAACATCAATGGAATATTTGCCATCTTCGGGAATAATGTTTGTTGGAGGTCCCTGGGCTGTATTGTTTACATCCACAATATAAATTTTTCCGTCATCCTTGTTTCTAAGCACGTCTATCTCACCATATTCCAGTTTAATTCGTTTGCAAAACACATTGATTAGGCTTATTTCCTCAGGGGTAAGCACAGTTTCAATCTTTTCAACCCTTGATTTTCCGGCCAGGTTTTTAAACCGGCTGCTGATGGTCCGGTACTTCATATAAATAATGGGCAGTGCTTCCATCACAACCGGCACCCGGATATCCTCCACAAAATCGTTTTCAACCTCGTTGTTTATCAACAATTGATAAATATACCCTTCCTCTTTTTTATTAATCGGACAATCAATGACTTTTCCGTCATGCTGGGCATTGATGTCGCTTTTTTGCACACATTTACCTTTAAATGTCAATGGATCAACAAAGGTACGGTAACCAAACACTTCGTAAAAAACATCATCAACAAACACTTTGCTAATATCCCGGCTTTGGAGATTTAAGACCTGCACCCTGTCAGCCAAAGCCTCAAGTTCATGGTATTCTTCCCGAATGGTAGCATATTCCCAATAAATGGCCAGATCGATGTGCTTTCCGGGTTTATTGGTGATGTTTAATCCAAGCTTTTTAGCCACCTTATAAATTGTGGAATTCCGGCTGGGGTAATGCGGATGTGCCAGCAGGGTTTTATGTTGAAATCCGTTACGAAAATAATTACGCACCAACAGGTAAAAATGATTGGCATCTTTTAAAAACTTCTCCAGGCTGCTCATCCCGCGGCGATATTTGTTATATACGCCGCGCCGGTATTTGGGTATAAAATACATGATTGAAAATGCTTTAAACCACAGATTAGTTATTACCCAGGATCAGGGGTAGTCCATTATCGCCGGAACCCACAACCACCACTTTAGTATTCTGCGATTTACTCAATTCGAGCGTAGCTTCTATTCCACGCTGTTGCAGAATCCGGTCGGTAAGTGACGATGATATAATCTGGTTGTAATTGGCAATTCCTTCGGCTTCAATGCGCCGGCGCTCTGCTTCACTCCTTTCCCTGTCAAGACGAAATTTATAGGCCAGCGCTTCCTGTTCCTGCTTCAATTTGTTCTCGATGGCATTTTTTATCTGTTCAGGCAAATCAATTGAGCGAATTAATAACGCCTTCATTACAATGTTGTTTTCCTGTAATACCTTGCCGGTCTCTTCCTTTATCGATTCTTCTACCTCGGTGCGCTTGGTTGAATAAATCTCCTCAGCTGAAAACCGACCGGTGACCCTTCGAACGGACGACCGGATTTCGGGTATGACAAGGCTGTTTAGATACTGTCCACGAAAAGCTTCGTGCAGGTAGCCGATGCGCTCGGGGTTGGGCTGAAAACGCACAGAAACATCCATGCTTATTGACAAACCGTTTTTATCAAGCACATTAAGTTGTTGTTCGGTGATTTGTTCGGCTAAATCATAAATAATCAAATCGTTCCAGGGCGCAATAATCTGAAGCCCGGGCATAAAAATTTTGTCTTTATCAAGCCCGGTTGTCAACCGTCTGAATATTACACCACGCTCAGTGGATTCAACAGTCTTAAATATGGCACTGCCAAAAAATACAACCACCACAATTGCCAGTACAGCAACAATAAGTATAGAGGTTAATGACTTTTTCACGGAAATAGTATTTAATTAAACAATTTATTTTTATTACTCACTTCGCTTTTAACAATAACTTTCTTTCCTTTTGATTATCAAAGGGATTGACTGGTTAATGATCCATCCGCATAGATACAAACAAATTTTCACCATCTTTTAAGTCTGCAAAAATAAAGGATTATTCTAACAATCCAGGTATATCGTTGTTTTTAGAGTGTGGAATAAAATAAGTTTCACCAGCGGAACATGTTTAAAATTAGTAATCAGTGTGTTGTGAAATTATGGTGTAAATTTTAATAGAGGGTAAAACCTTCGGTTAAAATTTGTTTATAACTCCACACCTCTCATGCATACTAAATAAAAAAGCTTTTCATAAATTTGAATATAAAGAAAAGACCGGGAGCATATAGCATGGAAAATGCACAATTAAAAGCTTTGATCGATTTACTGGATGATCCGGACGATTTGGTTTTCAAATCGGTCAGCCAGGAGCTCCGTGATAAAGGGGAAGATGCCATTCCCTACCTTGAGAAAGCCTGGGAAGAGACTTTCAATGAAACCCTTCAGGAACGGATTGAAGACGTCATCCAGCAAATTCAGTTCAGGGCTGTGAAAACCCAACTTCAGCGGTGGTTGAATGAAGGTGCGGACAATCTTCTTGAAGGTTGTTATATTCTTACGCGTTTTCAGTATCCTGATTTAAAATACGAAAGTCTGGTTGATGAGGTAGAAAAAATCCGTCAGGATGTTTGGCTTGAGATAAACAACAACCTCACTGCTCTTGAAAAGGTAAAAATCATTAACCACATCATTTTTGAAGTCCACAAGTTTGCAGGCAACACCTCCAATTTTTATTCACCGCAAAACTGTTACCTCAATCAGGTATTTGAAACACACCGGGGCAATCCCATAAGCCTGTCTGTGGTGTATCTCCTGGTTGCCCAGCGGTTGGGTGTACCCATTTACGGTGTAAACCTGCCTAAGAATTTCCTTCTGGCCTATGTTGATGAATGGTTTATGCAGGAAGATCAGCAGGTACTATTTTATATTAATCCGTTTAACCGGGGAGTCATCCTCGGAAAGCGTGAAATAGATTATTTTATCAAACAGCAAAAGCTCCGGCCCCATGAATCCTTTTACGAACCCTGTGGCCATGAAGATATTATCAAGCGATTAATTCTCAACCTGATACTGGCTTATGAAAACCTGGGACACCAGGACAAAATTCTAAGGCTGCAGGAGCTTATTAACCTTTTTAGATAAAAAAACCGGCACAAGGCCGGTCTTTTGCATTCTGTTTTTGGTCTATCTATATATTATTTTGCATAATTCACTGCCCTTGTCTCACGAATCACGGTAATCTTTATCTGACCAGGATAGGTCATTTCATCCTGAATTTTTTTGGCAATGTCATAAGCTAAGGCTTCTGCTTCCTTATCCGATACTTTTTCACTACCTACAATAACGCGCAATTCACGGCCAGCTTGTATGGCATAGGTCTTCATCACACCAGGATGTGAGAGGGCCAGTTCCTCAAGGTCTTTAAGCCGTTTAATGTATGACTCCACAATCTCGCGGCGGGCACCCGGACGGGCACCGGAGATGGCATCACAGACCTGTACGATTGGTGAAATCAGGCTGGTCATTTCCACTTCATCATGATGGGCGCCGATAGCATTGCAGATATCCGGTTTTTCCTTGTATTTTTCGGCCAGTTTCATACCGAACACAGCATGTGGCAATTCCGGCTCATCATCGGGTACTTTACCAATATCGTGCAACAATCCGGCCCGTTTGGCAGTTTTTGGGTTTAACCCAACTTCACTGGCCATGATGGCACACAGATTTGCCACTTCGCGCGAGTGTTGCAGAAGGTTTTGCCCGTATGACGAACGATATTTCATTTTACCCACAAGGCGGATAAGTTCGGGATGCAAGCCATGAACGCCAAGGTCAATGGCTGTACGTTTACCAACCTCAACAATTTCTTCCTCTATTTGCTTTTTCACCTTCAATACTACTTCTTCAATTCGTGCCGGATGGATGCGCCCATCCGTCACCAATTGATGCAGCGCCAGGCGGGCTATCTCGCGGCGAACCGGGTCAAAAGCTGAGAGCACAATGGCTTCAGGAGTATCATCAACGATAATCTCCACTCCGGTTGCTGCTTCCAGTGCCCTGATATTTCGTCCTTCACGGCCAATGATCCGGCCTTTAATCTCATCATTGTCAATATTAAAAACCGTTACACTGTTTTCAATTGCAGTTTCGGTGGCAACCCGTTGAATTGTTTCGATCACAACCTTCTTTGCTTCCCTGGTTGCAGTCATTTTTGCCTCGTCCATTATCTCATTGATATACGACATGGCCTCTGTTTTAGCTTCTTCCTTCAGGGATTCAATAAGTTGTTCTTTAGCCTCATCGGCAGACATGCCGGAGATGGCTTCGAGTTGTTCTACATGTTGCCGGTGGGCACGTTCAAGTTCCTGGCTCTTCTTATCAACTACCTCAAGTTGGATATTCAGGTTATTTCGAATGGCCTCTACCTCGCCACGTTGTCGATGAACTTCCTCCATCTTTTGTGAGACGGATTGTTCTTTTTGTTTAAGTTTGTTCTCAAGACTTGCCAGCCGGCTGTTTTTCTCATTGATTACTTTTTCATGTTCTGTCTTTAATTGAAGAAATTTTTCCTTGGCTTGAAGTATCTTGTCCTTTTTGATTACTTCAGCCTCAGCTTTGGCTTCGTTCAGGATGTTATTCCGTTTCGAGCGAAGGATAAACTGATAGACAATAAATGTCAATGCGCCTCCGCTTATAAACAACAATGCCCCAAACACAGCACCTTTTGCTAACGTCAGTTCTCCTAATACAAATAGTGGTACCATATTATCAATTGTTATTATTTATAAAAAAAGCCCGCAAATCCTCCAGAAATGATAAAACCCCAAATCTGAAATGGGTGGAGCCGCCACACTGCCTCGAGTTTCCATTGTCTGCCTAATTAAAGGCAGAACCCCGAAGGGCTATGGCCTGCTCTCAACAGTAAGAGCTAAACTCCAATTTATTAAGTGTTGAGTTTCACAAATCATTGAAGAAAATGCGGGCAAAATATTTTGCTATGTAAAGAACGTTTTCTTATTCTCCCTCGAGATAATCCGAAAGTTCAGCGTTCAGGCTTTCCAGTTCTTCCAGTACCGGCTGATAGTCTTTTTTATCTTCGAGTTCGATATATTTTATAACGTATTGCAAAGCAGCCATGGCCAAAAAATCCTGCAGATCCTTTTCTTTATAGCGTTGTTTGTATTGCAGAACTTTATCATTTATCATTTTTGCGGCCTTTCTTATCCTTTCTTCATCACGCCTGTCAATCTTTAAAGGATAATACCGGTCTGCTACGTTGACTTGTATTGAAAGTTTATCTTCCATTCAATTTGCAGTTCTTCTATTTATTCAACTGAGCAATACAATTATCAATCTCCCGCACAATTCTGTTAATTTTAATCTTTGCGTCATGCGATGCCTCAGGATCACCTCCCAGGCTTTTAGCTAAACGTAAAGTTTCATATTTTGTTTGCAATTCATTCAATTCATTTCCCTGGTCTTCAAGACTCCGCTTCAGCTCAAGATTTTCGGCCACCAAATTGTTACACCTGTTTTTCTCAGCTTCATATTTGCGTATCAGATGTTCAATCTTTTCACGCAAATCAGAAATTATTGACTTTTGCGTTTCTTCCATTTATTTAACACTTGTACAAATATAGTAATATACAAAAGTTAATTAAAAGTTTTGTCTGCTTTATTTTTATAATCATTCCTGAATGTTTTAGTTTTACAACAGGAAATAATTTTGATAAAAGATGATGAAGAAGGGACTAAGGATCGTTATTTTAAGCTTAATCGCAGGTTTCCACCTGATAGGTGACATGCAATCACAACAAAAAGACTATTACCAGGCTCCGTTAGATATACCGTTATACTTATCAGGTAGTTTTGGAGAATTACGAGGCAGTCATTTTCATGCCGGAATTGATTTTAAAACTCAGGCTGAAATAGGTAAAAACATCTACGCTGCTGCTGATGGGTATATTTCGCGCATAAAAATTCAAACAGGTGGTTACGGCCGGGCCCTGTATATCAATCATCCCAACGGAGAAACCACTGTTTATGCGCATTTACATGAATATGCCCCTGAAATTGAAAAATATGTAAAGGCATACCAATACCGGAATAAAACCCATACCCTCGATCTGTACCTTTCAAGTGAAAAATTGAAGGTTCAAAAAGGAGAATTAATCGGGATTTCAGGTAACTCAGGAAGCTCTGGCGGACCACACCTTCATTTTGAAATTCGTAAATCGGGTAACCAGGCCCCGGTAAATGCATTGAAATATGGTTTTGATGTCACTGATAACATCCCTCCCACCATTAAAGGCCTGGCAATCTATCCGCTGAAAAACGGGCTGGTCAACGGTCAGAAATCAAAACTTATCCTGAATCCGGTTGGTGGAAACGGTACCTACAGCATATCAGAAAGCCCAGTCAGGGTATCGGGGAACATTGGTTTTGGACTGGAAGCTTACGACTACATGGATGGGTCACATAATCGATGTGGCCTCTACTCACTTGAAATGAAAATTGACGGAAAACGCCTCTATTATCATGTAGTGGATGAGTTTTCGTTTATTGAAGCTGGTTATATAAAAAGCCATGTGGATTATGAGGAAAAAGTGAAATCGGGCCGGGAATTTCAAAAAACATTCAAAGATCCGAACAACAAGCTTGGATTTTATCGACAAACATTACCAACCGAAGGCATGCCATTTACTGATGAACAAACGCATACCGTTGAGCTTATAGCCAAAGATACCTATGGAAATTCTTCCATACTAAAATTTGATGTACAAGCTGCTCCGGTCATGGGTAATGTAAATACCATTTTGGATAATCATGAGAAAGGCATCAACTTTTCCTACGCCAGGGATAACCATTTCGAAGACAATGAAATCAAAATAACAGTACCAAAATATGCGCTTTTTACGGATATACCCTTCTTTTATGAATCATATAAAAGCGCTGCTCTGAATTTTTCTTCCCTGCATCAGGTGCATAATATTTATACTCCCCTGTACCGGAACATGACATTGCAGATTAAGGCCGATGTTCCCGAAGAATTGGTCGAAAAAGTGATTCTGGTAAATGTAGATAAGGATAACGATCATCACATCTTCAATGCTACATACGAGGCTGGTTGGGTTACTGCCAGGGTAAAACAGTTCGGGCCCTGGTTTGTAGATGTAGATACACTTGCTCCGGAAATAAAGCCGGTAAATATATACAACGGAGCAAACATGCAAAACCGCCATGACATCCGTTTTATAGTAACCGATAGGCATACCGGAATTTCATCCTATAACGGGTATATTAACGGAGAATGGGTATTGTTTGAGTACGACCCTAAAAATAATTTAATCATGTACCAGTTTGATGATACCCGGCTTTCGCATGGTGAGCATCAGTTGGAACTTATTATTACCGACGGTAAAGGCAATGAAAGCCGGTATAATGCAAATTTCAGGTATTAAGGATTACAAGGTAATGTGGTGGAGACAGCTGATCCTTCCCAGATATAGACAAGAATCTGGCAGAGATAGATACCCTTTTTGCATAGATAGATGAACATTCCCAGGCCCGAGCGGACATGCTGTTTCGAGTGTTCGAAACCTTTTGTTTTATCGTATCTAAAACTGGATATTATTTTATAGTTCCCAGGAAATAGCAAAAATACTTTTCTGTGTGAGGCCCTTTCTCTCACCTCTAACTTCTTACCGTTTACC
>CAZZBU010000154.1:1458-7554 GCA_964652315.1 uncultured Bacteroidales bacterium | reverse complement strand
TACCTGCAGCTTTCCTTTGAAACATATTATAAATGGATGCAAAACACCATTGAATTTAAGGATTTTGCACAGCCTTATTTAAACCCAAGCATTGAAAGTGATTTTCGTTTTGGCAGGGGAAGGGCCTATGGACTTGAATTCTTAGGGCGGGTACCCAGGGGTAAATTCAGTGGCTGGGTAAGTTATACCCTCTCAAGAAGTGAAAGAAAAATAAGGGATATTCAGGAAAAAAACTGGTATTTGTCTCCTTTTGATGTCACCCATAATCTTTCTGTTGTTGGACAATTTGAGGTTACAAAACGCCTGTTTTTATCATCAAACTATGTTCTTATGTCGGGCAGGCCCTTTAATGTTCCCTCAGCCCGGTGGAATTATTATGGGTGGATTTTGCCCTACTATGATGGGAAAAATACCTCACGCTATCCGAATTACCGCCGCCTGGATTTGGGGATTGAACTTAAAAACAAGCCCAAAAAACGCTATGAAAGCTCATGGGTTTTTTCAGTGTATAATGTTCTTAACACCAAAAACGCCAATCTGATTTACTTTGAACAGGAATATAACAGCCAGGTAACCCAGGCTTATCGTCAGTCCTTATTGGGAAGGATTTATTCTGTCTCCTTTAATTTCAAGTTTTAACATTAAAAAACATAACCTTATGAACCGATATATTAATGCCGTATATGTTTTCATCATCTTACTCATGATTTTCGGATGCGAAGATCCAGTGAAAAAAATAGACTGGGATTACCATGAGATGCCCCCTAAACTAATTATAAACGGAAAAATTACAAATGAATACAAGCAGCATGAAATATTGATTACGCAAACACAACAATATGATGATTCACGAGCGTTTAAAGGTATCGAAGATTGTGATGTGCGGGTGCATGCAGGAACAACTTCTTACGAATATCATGCTGTAGGGTCACATCCCGGCTTATACCGGTCAGCGATTGCTTTCGCCGGAACCAGGAACCAACAATATGAGTTGGAAATATACCCCCCCGACAACAATGAATACCCGGATGTTATTACCGCCACCGAAACCATGCCCGACGGGGTAGACATACATCAGGCAGCCGCCTATATAACCGATACTTATGAATATGAAGACACCGTTGAAATGTCACTGATGGTATATTATGAAGGGAGTTCTGAAAAACCTGTGAACAATTATTTTATTCAATATATTGTCAGGCAGGATGAAGTGCCCCCGGCGTTAAATCTGGATATTCTGACTTCAGAAGAATACATGGAGGAGGATTCTGTACGAATAGCCTATTTTGGGTATTTCGATTATTACCAGGCAGGTGAATCCATAGATGTGGTTGTGAAAACCATTACAGAGACACACTTTCGTTTTCTGGAGGGTGTAAGGCGTATCTCGGAGCCGGGGGATATATTTGGGTTTAGCACGCCCATTGGGAATGCACAAGGAAATCTAAATGAGGGAGATGTTTTGGGATTTTTCAGCACAGAATATGAATCCACAAAAAAAGTGGCTATCATTAGCTATGCAATGAAATAAAAGATCCTTTCATTGCTTCTTTTTCCTCAACCTGCTGTAATGCACGATATAAATGCCGGTAAGTACCACAGCACCTCCAAGCCAGTGCCAGAAGGTAAGTTGTTCGTGCAATAAGGTTGTGGCCAGGATGGCTGTTATCACCGGCTGACCTAATAAGGTAGGAGCTACAATAGATGCAGGAAGAAAACCCTGGGAAAAGCTGATAAGCAACCAGCCAATAACCTGGATGCCAATGCCGAATGAAAGAAAAATCATCCATGTGGTGGTTGAGTATCCGGTAAAATTATAATCAAACAGTACCATCATGATAAGCAACACAATAGCTGATGTTGTTGTGGAAATGGTTAAAAACACCAGGGTATCCAGCCATTTACGGCCCTCCTGGGCAAACAGGTAATAAGCCGCATAAAAAATACCGGCACCAATGCCAAGAAGGGCCCCTTTTAAAATGCCGTTACCGGATTGAAAATCATCAAACAGCAGTAGGGGAATGCCTGTAAAAGCTATCAATAACCCAACCCAGAATCCAGGGCTGTGCCTCTCACCAAAGACATACATGCTACCCAGGCCAACCCATAGCGGCGCCAGATTGGCTACCAGGGTTGGTACGGTGGCGTTGCTCAGCACTACCCCTGTTGACCATAAACCCATGTCAAGTCCAAAGGCAATGCCCCCAAGCAAAGCCATGAACACCCCTTTTTTACGCAGGGAGATTTTTTTCCGGGCTAAAAGGAATAAAAATGGAATCAATAAAACAACAGCCCCAATGGCCATACGGTAAAAGGTAGTAACAATTCCCGGTGCTTCTGAGAACTTAACAAGAATGGCTGAATTGGACATGAAAAGCAACCCGGCGAACATAGCCAGGTAGGCTTTAACCGAAATCCTGCCTGACGCGAAAATGTTGTTATTCATAAGTTGCGTTAGGGGATGCCCCTGTTTTGGCGTTTCTCAGGTGAATAAATATCTCCGGCATTATCAGGCGCCACTTCGGTACCTGGTGACCAGATGATTTCTTTGTCCCAGTTGGACCGCACCGTAATAGGACCTTTGATAAATTCTACTTTCTCGGGCTGTAGGTGTTGCAAATAGTTACCGGTATCCCACTCCTTATTTCCATTGCCATCAAAAACTATCTTAAATGAATAAGCCTGGGGTTTCAGGTAATCAAACAGAAGGGTAGTATCCTTATCCCCGGTATATTTCTCACGGATTAGATTGTTGTCTTTACCCAATAACTGAACAATCAGTGGCATTCCGGCTTCCCGGACAGTGAGCAACAACTTACCATAATATTCCGTCTTCTGAGTTTTTACTGTCACAATGCTGGTATCATGCGCATAACCGTAAATATCAGTTACTGCCCCCGGAAAAATTTCATACCGGTAATTCATATCGGGTATCAGCTCGTGCCGGATGTGTATCAGGTGTATATCAGCCGTATCCTGTTCAATGGATGCTTTCACCGGCACATACAAGGTGTCTTCGAGCATGGACACATGAATGCTGTCGCTATTAACTTCTTCAAGCGGGTAATATGATGTAATTTTTAAGTGTGTATTCAGGTCAATTGTATTGTTGTTTGTATAATTCAGGCTTAATTGATTTGTTGTTGGTTCAACCGCTTCAACCTGTTTCTGACGCGTCCTCCTGTCGGATTGCTGTTTGTGGCGATATAAAAAATTAAGGGTATCCCTTCTCCAAACACTCGTTCCGGTGGTATCATCTGCATAATAACCAAAAAGCATGGAGATGCTGTCAATGGCGGCAACGGTTGTATCTTTAAGCCAAAAATCCAGCGTATCTTTGTTTTCAGAGATTTCCGGAATGGTAATGGACGAATCCACATCGGGAATGAGGGGTTTTAACAGGATGGAGTCTTTGAAAGGCTCATTAAGGAGGATGCGCAGCTTGTGTTTGTCATCCCGTGAATGACCTGTCAAATACTGATTTTTTACTTCTTCTTCAAAGAAAAACAACTGGGTGAAATATCCGTATACCTTATGGTAATAAATTGAATCAGCAAGATCGATGTATCTTTCCCCTGGTTCCGGAAGGGTATCAGTGTGCGCATGATGGTGGGCTGTGTCAGAAAGCATAACCGTATCTGGTGAAGTTTCCATGGTAACATTTTCAAACATAGCTGCCTGGAGGGTTATCAAACTGTCCTGAAATGCAATGCGTTCGTCTGGCAAATCAAAAAGATAGTTTGCATTGATATCCTGCAGGGCAAATATTTTATAGGTGCCGGGGCTTACATTATTGATGGTAAAATAACCTGATTTATTCGTTTTACCAAGGTAAGCAGGGATAGTTGTCAGAGGCATGGTGTCATGATGCTGTTCATATAGAAAAACATACATGGGTTCCTCTGAAGGCTCACGGTCAAAACTATTCAGGAGCAACCCGCTCACACCAAAAGAGTCGATGACTGTGCCGGTACTAAAAACAAACTCAAAAGAAGGAAGCGGATTGCCTTCGTTATTATCCACAATGGCATTACCAAAGTTGAGGGTATATGTGGTATTGTCGCGTAATGTATCGTTTAACAGTATATCTATGGCTTTGCCTTTGAGCCGGACAACCGGATCTTCTTTCATCGGTGGCGATACAACCAGCGCATTGTTGATATCCTGTAATTGAATAAATTCATCAAACTCAATTTCAATTTCACTGTTTTCAAATTCAGTTGAATAATTGGCCGGGTTGCTGTATATCGGAAAAGGAGGAATAGTATCACGCGGACCTCCTGACGGACTGCTTATCTTAGCACATGAATGCACCATTATATACATCAGAATGACAGTGACAAACAGAATATATGATGAAAATTTTATTCTCAATGGATTACCGTTTATACTTCAATTCATAAAATTGACGCAAACCTACATAATTTCTTCCATGTTAGTAAACACATTCTTATGAAAAATATTATTCGGTGGGATTGAATCCTGGTTTTTAACAAAATTAAATATTTATGAATCGTTCCGTAAAAGTTGTTTTTCCATTCTTTCTATTAATTTTGACAGAAATTATATTTCGTTAGATTTGTTGTTCTACAAATAAAAAAATATTCACCGGATGATTTTAAGTGCGATTACCTGGAATGTTGATCCTGAAATTGTTAATATTGGACCTTTTTCAATTCGATGGTACGGATTGCTTTTTGCAACCGGGTTTTACCTCGGGTATCTGATTATGCTAAAGATTTTTAAGCGGGAAAAGCTGCCTGAATCCCTGCTTGATAAACTTACCTGGTATATGGTGCTGGCCACGGTAATCGGAGCGCGATTGGGCCATTGCCTGTTCTACGAACCCGAATACTACCTTTCCAATCCGGTTGAAATTTTGAAAGTATGGAAAGGAGGCTTAGCCAGTCATGGAGGCGCCATTGGTATTTTGATTGCACTATGGATTTTTTCCAAAAAAACCAAAAAAAAATATCTCTGGATTTTGGATCGCATTGTGATCCCCACAGCGCTTGTAGGATTTTTAATCCGTATGGGCAACCTGATGAATTCAGAGATTTATGGTTATCAGACTGATCTTCCCTGGGGGTTTATCTTTGAACGCAGTGGAGAAATTGTTCCCAAACATCCTACCCAGATATACGAAGCCCTGGCCTATTTACTTATTTTTATATTGCTGTATAAAATCTATTTCAGAAAACCTAAGGGGGATGTACAGCCAGGTTTGATTTTTTCACTTTTTTTGATTTTGGTTTTTACAGCACGGTTCTTCATCGAATTTGTAAAAGAAGTGCAGGTTGAAAGCGAGGTAGGCATGACATTAAAACTGGGACAATGGCTCAGCATTCCTTTTGTGTTAGGAGGTATGGCGTTGCTAATCTGGTCGTACAAAAAATATGGCGCTAAAACTCAGCCATAAAATTTAAATAGAATAATGTAAAACAATTGTCTAATTAAATTTTATTCTTGTGAAACAGGTTGGTGTTTTTTATGGGTCATCCACAGGCAATTGCGAAATCGTTGCAATGAACATTAAACAATGCTTTAATGGCAGGGCTGATATTTTTGATATAGCCCTTACAGAACCGGAAAAAATCAATGAGTATTCGAATCTGATTTTTGGGGTATCTACATGGGGTGTTGGGGACTTGCAGGCTGACTGGGAGGAGTACATTGAGCACCTTAAGTCAATTGATTTTACCGGCAGGATTATTGCGTTGTATGGCCTTGGCGATCAAGACACTTATGCTGATTCTTTTGCAGACGGGCTTGGCAAACTTTATTCCTTCTTAATTGAAAAAAATGCCACAATCGTTGGCTTTTGGCCCGCCGATGAGTATGATTTCGAAAATTCCAGCGCCTATGCCAATGGAAAGTTTGTCGGCCTTGTTATTGATGAAGATATTCAACCCGAACTAACCGAACCCCGTGTTAAAAAATGGGTGGATATGATTATGCCTGAGTTTTTATAAAAAATCAGTCATGAATTGCCCGTTCGCATGGGCATCACTTTAAACGATTATAGAAATTTATTGACGGGAAGTCAGATTGGAATACCTCCTGAATAACACAATTATCCCTGAACCGATTCGTTTA
>CAZZBU010000154.1:0-1358 GCA_964652315.1 uncultured Bacteroidales bacterium | reverse complement strand
AGAGATTAAAACACATGCAATATATTCAGGATTATATCGATAATTTAGTCTGGCTGACCAATGATATGGCGCCTTACCTCTTATTGGGTTTTTTTATCGCCGGACTCTTATACGCCTACATACCTCCAGAGAAGCTGAAAACTTACCTTGGAGGTCGCAACCTGCGTTCAGTAATTAACGCTTCAGCCTTTGGGGTGCCTTTACCACTCTGCTCCTGCGGGGTCATTCCTACCGGGGTTTCCTTTTATAAAAACGGGGCTTCCAAAGGATCTTCCGTTTCCTTTTTGGTTTCAACCCCTCAAACCGGTATTGATTCCATTCTTGTCACATATTCCATGTTGGGCTTACCCTTTGCCATCGTGCGTCCATTTATTGCATTTATAACCGGCATTGTAGGAGGGTTGTTAACCAATAAGTTTACAGCCTCCGAAGTGGACGGCAATCAAACCGTTGTTACAGCCCTGGAGAATACAAAAAATAAACGAAAAATTTCAACCGTATTTCGCTATGGGTTTTACCAGTTTCTGGCAGATATAGCTAAATGGCTGGTTATTGGGTTGCTATTGGCAGCGTTGATAGCGGTAGTTGTCCCCGATGATTTTTTCGCCAGTACGCTTCGATACGATTTTCTTGGCATGCTCATCATCCTTGCAGCATCCGTACCATTATATGTTTGTGCCACCAGCTCCGTTCCCATTGCAGCGGTATTGATAATGAAAGGTCTGAGCCCCGGAGCAGCACTGATTTTTCTCATGGCCGGACCGGCGACCAATGCAGCTACCATGACGGTTATCGGAAAAACTCTCGGTAAAAAAACCTTATCCATTTATCTGGCAACCATTATTGTGGGATCACTGGTATTTGGGTTTTTACTGGATTACCTGATACCGCGTGAAATATTCCTCAATGCTATGCCGGCCATGGCAGGTGAGCATCAGCACCACTTATTGCCGGAATGGCTGAAGATAGGATCGAGCATCCTGTTTACCGGGTTAATTCTTAACGTGTTTGTTCAGCAGTGGCTGTCAAAACGGAAAAAGAAAAAAGACATTAACGATGTTATAAAAGTAGAAAACATGAGCAAAATAGTTGTTGGCGTAAAAGGCATGACTTGCAATCATTGTAAAATGAATGTAGAAAACAACCTTAAAAAAACATTAGGCATTGAAGCCATTGATGCAGATATCAATAACGGAGTAGTAACGATTGATGCTGAATCGGTAGACTACGAAAAAATAAAGGAAACCGTCGAAGGCATTGGGTATACCTATACCGGAAAGAAGTTGTAATATTCTATTTTGATTAAAATGATTATCCGGGTTTATACCAAAACTATATTTGCCACGAATGCACGAATG
>CAZZBU010000153.1:0-7658 GCA_964652315.1 uncultured Bacteroidales bacterium | reverse complement strand
GTTGCTGTGACGGACTTGAATCAAGCGGTGTAAACCGAAACCAGGGAGCAGAAAGTACATTGGCATACTGGATTTCGCATCTTACAATACTTTCTGCACAGGAGAAAGAACACATTTATATGAAAAAAGAGAATGACATGACATCAGAATCAGTATTAGTATAAAAAAATGGCAATAGTAACAAGATACAGCAAGAAACCCATACTTACCAAAAAGGATGTGCCTTACGAAGTTGCAACCGTGCATAATGCCGGGGTAGTTAAGCATAATGGAGAGTATCTTATGTTGTTCCGTTCACATAAAAACAATGGGCGCAGTGTATTAGGATTAGCACGTAGTAACGATGGTTATAATTTTACAGTAGAAGAAAAACCTTTTATTGAACCTGCGACCCGGGGAGAATTTGCCGAATATGAAGCATTTGGTGTGGAAGACCCAAGAATTACCTATATAGATGGCGAATACCTGATAACGTATTCGGCATATTCAAAACACGGTGTGCGGATTGGGTTAGCCAAAACAAAAGAATGGAAATCTGTTGAAAGAGTTTCCCTCATTACAGAGGCCGATTATCGGAATGTGGTCATCTTTCCGGAAAAATTTAATGGCTTATATGCCCGACAAACTCAAGAAAACCGTTGTAAATGAAAATTGCAGTTTTATCGCCCGTTGCCTGGCGCACTCCGCCCAGGCATTACGGGCCATGGGAACAAGTAGCGTCAAACATAGCCGAAGGGTTGATTGAAAGAGGAATTGATGTTACTCTTTTCGCAACCAAAGATTCACAAACCGGTGGCAAACTTGATGGCGTAATTGCCCATGGCTATGAAGAAGATAAATCGGTTGAACCAAAGGTGGTGGAATGCCTGCATATAGCCAACCTTATGGAGAAAGCTTCGAAGTTTGATGTTATCCATAACAACTTCGACTTTCTCCCCATTAGCTATTCACGATTGATTAAAACACCAATGGTTACAACTATCCATGGTTTTTCATCACCGAAAATCATTCCCGTGTATAAAAAATACAACGGCATTAATTACTATGTTTCAATAAGTAATGCCGACCGCAACAAGGAGTTAAGCTACATAGCCACAGTATATAACGGCATCGACAAAAAGCTTTTCACACTGAACGAAAAGCCCAAAGATTATCTTTTGTATTTCAGTAGGATCCATCACGACAAAGGAACGTATGAGGCCATACAGATTGCAAAAAAAGCAAAAATGCAGCTGATAATTTCGGGTATTGTTCAAGACCAGGCCTATTTTAATGAGAAAGTTGCCCCTTTTCTGAATGACGAAGATATTGTGTACGTGGGAAGTTCCGGCCCGGAACAAAGGGACGAACTACTTAAAAATGCACTGGCGTTATTACATCCTATTAATTTCGATGAGCCATTTGGATTAAGCGTAGCCGAGTCAATGTTTTGCGGTACCCCTGTTGTGGCTTTCAAAAAAGGTTCGATGAGCGAGCTCATTCTTAACGGCAAAACAGGATATTTGGTAAACACTGTTGATGAAGCTGTTGATTCATTAAAAAATATACCTCAGATAAACCGCGTATTCTGCCGTCAATGGGCAGAAGAAAAATTCAGCAGGGAGAAAATGATTGATGACTATATTAAAGTGTACGAAAAAATTTTAGGAGTTTAAATGGCTCAATTTAAAAATTAGGGGGAGAAGGTTTCTTGCGTATCTTTTTATCCACAACAAGCACCTATAGAAATGATTCCGAAAGGTTTAAATAACTACAAATAATTATTTAAAGTATGAATAAGCGTGTTCTTATCCATAACACCTGACTGTCGCCACACAGTTTGCCCATTCTTGAACAATGCTAATGTTGGAACGCCTCGAACCTGATATCTTGCAGCTATTTCAGGGTTTTTATCCACATCTATTTTAATAACCTTTATCTTTCCGTTTAATGTGCGGGTAACATCAATTAAAATGGGTGATTGTGTTTTGCATGGCCCACACCACTCTGCAAAAAAGTCAACAAGCACGGGAGTGCCAGAATTTATTATTGAGTTAAAATTTCCTTTCATCACATGTTGTTTTTTAATTTTTACCAAGAATAGATTTAATCTCATTTCGGTCTAACACTTCTTCTTCATTTTACTTAATCTGAACTGTGCAACAACTCTTCCAAAAGAAAATCAAGCTTTATAGTTACAAAAGATGATTCGTAATCACTCATGGCGTAAGGGATTATAAGTTCGCCATTATGCACATAGGAACCACATGTATATACAACATTGGGTACATAACCACCGCGTTCATCTTCGTTTGGTATCAGTAAAGGCTCTTTTAAACTGCCTATTACCTTAGTTGGGTCATTAATATCGAGCAGGCTTGCACCCAGGCAATATTTCCGTACCGGCCCAACACCATGTGTGATAAGTAACCATCCTTTAGAAGTTTCAATTGGGGATCCTCCATTACCCACCTGAACAAATTCCCAATATTGTTTTGGTTCAGATAAAATTTGAGCTTCACTCCACTTGTGAAGGTTATCAGAGAACATAATATAATTGTTCACACCGTCAATGCGGCTGATCATAACATATTTTCCGTTTACTTTTCGAGGGAACAGGGCAAGATTCTTGTCAATGGCATATTTTCCATGTAAAGGAAAAATTTTGAAAGTATAGAAATCTTTTGTTTCGATTAGTTTGGGCAAGATGGTATATCCATCAAAAGCCGTGTATATGCCATAGTAAACTTTTTCTCCATTATCTCTGGTAAAACGGACAAACCGGGCATCTTCTATCCCGTTTTTTTCAATGGATGATATCGGAAAAATTACACGTTCAGTTAAATCCGTATCCAGCGAAAACTTAATTTCGTTATGTGAATCAGCTAACCAGACAATTTCGTCAAGTGCTTTTTGCTGATCCATGGATAAAAACCCGTTAGCCATTTTAGCCTTTTGAACCGCATTCCTTATCTGATCATAGTTGAATTTAGACGGTAAATTATCAAATACAAGGTGATAAAAATCTTTGGTAATTTCCATTTCATTTAATTTGCTGATAAAAGCGTCTTTCTCATACTGATGGCTTTTTATCAGTTCTGCTTCACCAATTTGATCATATGCTTCCTGAAGATGGATTTCATTATTATTATTATCGATTACAGCCCTCCGGAATACCAAAGATGAAATATGGCCTTCACCCGTTGCACGCAAACTTATTATGACCCGCTTATAGCCAGGTGGCAACCCGCTTTGATCTAAATCTTCAACGATAGAAGGGTTAAACAGGGCTGCCGATTCAATGGCATATTCCATCGTAAAATAAGAACCTATAAGCAATTTGCGCCATTTGCTCAGCGATTTGCCATTCCCAACTTCGTCAACAATGTGTTTAACATGGTTATAGTGCTTTTCAAATATGCCTGTAATGCTGCGGTGTCGTCTGGAAAATTCTCTGAGAATCTGTAATACCTGCTGTTCCACTTCCTGCTCCGGAAGTTTAAATACTCTTTTTATCAAAGACTTTGCCCTTTCTTCACCATTAAAAAAAAACCTTGCTATCACCCGGTTGTTGTCAGGGGAGATCACTGCATCTTTTCTTTCTACCTGTAATTTCATTTCTGTTAGTTTTTAAATTGAGAAAGGGGGAACACCCCTTTCCCTAAATATAGGAGGATTTACATGCCAAACGCATAATAATAGGTTCCCGGGTAATCTTCATAAACACCTTCTACCATAACACCGCCCTTTTTATTTTCGAGGTATTTAACAAATCCGTCAACGGTTTTAAATACTTTACCATCAACTTTAGTTATTATGAAACCTACTTTTACATCGGTATGTCGTTTTAGCTTTCCGAAGAACAGTTTATTAATTCTTAACCCTCCATCAATATCTAGCTTTTTAGCTGTTTCCTTATCCAATTCTTCAAGTTCTACACCCAAAATATCCAGCACTTCCTTTGTTCCTCGTTCGTAGATTTTTTCTATACCTTCCTGATTTCGGAGTGTTACCAAAAAATCCATTACCTTGCCTTTACGGTCTATCTTCAAAGCTACCTTGTCGCCCGGATGATGACGACCGATAATTTCAAGAAGTTTGGCCGTTGTTTTAACGGGTGTTTCATTTACTTCAAGTATAACATCTCCCACTTTTATACCTGCATCTCCCGCTGCACTATTTTCTGCAATACTGTCAACGTATACGCCAGTTGTTACACCCAGCTCTTTTTCTTTGGCAAGGTTTCCATCAACATTCCGTATCATTAAGCCTAAGTAGCCTCGTTGCACCATGCCATATTTTAACAGGTCTTCTACCACCTTGGATACGATATTTGAAGGCACGGCGAAGCCGTATCCCGCATAAGCTCCTGTTGGACTGGCTATCGCTGTATTAATACCAATTAATCCCCCCTGCAGGTTTACCAGGGCACCGCCACTATTTCCTGGATTAATTGCAGCATCGGTTTGTATAAACGATTCAATGGCTCCACGGTCTTGCAGGATGTTAATATTGCGCCCTTTAGCACTAACAATTCCAGCAGTAACAGTTGAATTTAGATTAAAAGGATTACCAACAGCCAGGACCCATTCCCCAACTTCAACATCGTCTGAATTTACCAATGGAAGATAGTGTAAACCCTTTTCTTTTATTTGCAACAAGGCCAGGTCAGTTGATGGGTCTGTACCGATTACTTTCGCCTTTAATACCCTGTTGTCATCAAGGGTAACTTCAATGTCATCGGCATTATCAATTACATGGTTATTGGTTACTATGTATCCATCTGAATTAATAATAACACCAGACCCTGTTCCGACCCTTGTCTGGGGACCTCGTTGCTGTGGCTGCTCCGGCGTATCGAAACGAAAATCCGGACCAAAGAAATGTCGAAAAAAATCATCATCAAAGAATTCCCGGAAAGGATCAGGATAACTGCGATAATGGTGGTTTTTTATGTTTTGTACTTGCGTGGACTTGATATGTACCACCGCAGGCATTACTTTCTTTGCCACATCGGTAAACTCTAGTGGTTCAATTTCACCATTTTTATTTACCGTATAGGCTGCACCCACAACTGGCGAACCAGAAATATGCTCAATTTTCACATGTTTCCCGGTTCCTGGTTCAATAAGTTTGAATGTACCAATTGTAAGGGCACTGCCTATGACCGCGGCTACAATTAATAATCCAAACTTTTTCATAGCTTTGCCCTCCTTTATTTTTATTACAACGAAATACGCGTAAGCCACGAAATTTTGTTTATTGATATTTTTTTCGTGTTTTTAGCGTTTTTCGTTGGTCAATAATTTAATTCAAATTTTAAGGTAGTTTCAACTGAAACTACCTGTCCGCTAAACGCGGGTATATTATTTTTGTGTCACATTATTTATTAGCCCCAACCCCATGCTCAAACACCAACTACGATTTAGAAATCCTGAAAAGTCAACAACACACTTCATTTCAGTCGGGGCTGCCCCTTTCATTTAAAGGGTATATAGGGTGCGAAACGCTAATTGCTTATTAAGCTGCCTTTCGGAAAATTGATCGTAATTTTCCCTTTGCAGTCTCCACAATAGAATGTGGTTTTTCTTCAAACACTTCAGCATCTACTACGTTTGCACTTTCAATAGCTGCTTCTTGTTCACCGTTCACCGGAATTTCCCTATAATTAACGTATTCTTTCTTTTTTGGAATAGTAACAGACAACACTCCGTTGGTAAATTTTGCTTTTAAATTATCCACGTCCATATCCTCAGTCAGAGAAGTTGTTTTGTAGAATGAAGATTCAAATATCCTTCTGTTTTTCCTGAATAGTTTATTGTCTGATTCGCGGTGATGTCCTTCAAGAATTAATTGACCATTATCCACCTTCATTTTTAAATCCTTTTTTCGCATACCGGGTAATGAATAATTAATTTTATACTCAAAAGGAGTAGTATGTATTGCTTCCTCTACCGGACTCTGATATGCTACAGGTTCAAACCAGCTTAATTCGTAAAAAGGAGCGAACCAATTAAACGGATTATTATATATCATAATTGATTTCATTGTTAAGTCCTCCTGTTCTTTTTGCTTAATGAAATATTTTTTTGCAGGTAGCCGAAAATCAACTAACGGCTACCTAATAACACTTACTTAATTGCAATTTCCTTAGCAGGTTTTGGTTTAATTTCTTCACGTTTTGGCAATACGATTTGCAATATGCCATCAACGTATTTAGCGTTAATTTTATCGCCATCAACCAAATCCTGTGATATATTAAAGGTTCTTTGAAAAGACTGATAGCTAAACTCACGGCGGGTGTATTTTTCACCATCCTGAGTTCCTTCATTTACCTCTGATGAAATAGATAACTTACCATTGTCATAATTAACCTTAAAGTCATCTTTTTTCATTCCGGGAGCAGCAACTTCAATGACAAATTCGTCATTGGTTTCTTTGATATTCACCCTGGGCAAAGTTGTATTTGTTGTTGAATAATTTGAATTTGCCCACCCGATAGCCATCGGGTCCATCAAATCATCGTTGAAAAATTGATTGATTAATGATGGAAAACCTGTTGTTAATTTCGAAAGTGTCATAATTATATCCTCCATCTTATTTGCGCCTGCAAATCACAGGCCGGTTAAATAAATATTTATTCATTCTTTAACTTTTTCTGTTGAATTCGATATTCTATTTTTCCCATAGCCTAATGCTTCGACAAAACGGATTTGATATTCAGCATTTTCAAACAATGTGTTTATGTCTGTTTCTTTATTTTGCCCACTCAGATGCAGGCTGGTTAAACAATCAATAGGCAGGGCATTTTACCCTGCCTATTAATTATGAAATTTTGATTTCTTTTGCAGGTTTTGGTTTAGCTTCTTCACGTTTTGGCAAAGTAACATGAAGTATACCATCTTCGTATTTAGCTCCAATCTTATCGGCATTTACTACGTTTTCAGGTACATTGAAAGACCGTTGAAACGATTGGTAACTAAATTCTTTGCGAGTTACTCTTTCGCCGTCTTTTTCTTCATGTTCTTCCTTTTTCTCGGAAGCAATAGTTAACCTGCCATTGTCATAGTTAACTTTAAAATCACCTTTTTTTAAGCCGGGTGCAGCAACATCAATTAAATACTCGTTGTCATTTTCTTTAACGTTAACTGCCGGCAATGTTGAATTATCACTGGCAAAATTCCAGTTTGTCAGGTCTCCTTCAAAAAATCTGTCTATTAATGAAGGAAACAAATTGTTTGATAATCTTGCTAAAGTCATAATTCTATCCTCCATCTTTTTAGTTAGACATTATTATATCGTTTGTTTTGTTTTTTCGTTCATCCATATTTTTTCAAATCATATACCATTTTTTTTAATTCTCATTCTTACATTGTGTATAAACCTGTTTAACAGTAATTTATGTTTTAATTGTTAAAATATGTAATTCAAATGTCACGGTGATTTACTGTATATTTTTTCATGTCAATATGACAATATGACTACCTTTTTAGTGTCATAATGACATTCAGGTATAATAAAAAATTCTAATTTTCCGCTTGGTTAACATGGTATATTGTTTGAACAGAGATTATTGGTGTTTTATAAGGATTTTTTGTTGAAAATTTATTTAACAGTCATTGAATAATTAACCAATCTTCTTAATGTGGAATTAAACGTATGTAGCTATGAAATATAAT
>CAZZBU010000152.1:6107-7767 GCA_964652315.1 uncultured Bacteroidales bacterium | reverse complement strand
AATCGGTAAATCTTCCATCTCCGTCAGGAATATATTCTTCTTCATAATCAGTAAGGCCTGCATAAGCCAGTTCCCAGGTTTCAAAAACATCTGCATCTTCTAAGAATGTATTAGCTTCTAAAATATGATGGTTAATCATATTTCGTATGTCACTTACTATAGCATCAATTGCAGGTGTATACACAACTATCAATCTCATATTACAGCTATTAGATGAAGTTGTCATCTCTGTTGCTGGATTATTTGTTGCTACTGCCTTTTTAGTACTCCCTTCAGAAGTTTTATCCACTATACTCTCGCCAGGATAATAATTCTTTCCCTCAGTTGGACAACTTTCAGTATTGGAATTATCAAATTCAGCAATAAAATAATCATTTGTGCCAAAAGTAACAATACGATATTGAGCGATATCTGTAGTGATGGTACCGACAATATTTTCATTTCTGATAGAAATAATTGCTTTCCCAAACTTAGTACCCTCAACATTACCAACAAAACTGAAGTCATTTTCTCCACGTTCAACAATTTATACCAACATAACCGCTTAAATTCACTTTAATTTGGGCTGATAGTGACACTGTAATCATTAATAACACACTTGCCATTAGTACCCTAATGGTTTTAATTTTGATTCTCATTTTCTCATGATTAATTGTTTTAAAATAAATTAATGATTGGCTCCAAGAAGCTTTAGTAAATTATAATTGGTTAACCGGTTAGCAAGTTACGATGGAAAATGATAAAAGTCAATAGGTAACGGCATGCCTCTATAAGGGGGGGGGGTAAGTGTTGATTTTCAGTGTATTATGGCATAAAAGTTTTTGTAATTTAGAATGTTTTTAGATAAAAGGCGATCCTGAATGAGGGTTCAAACGCTGCCAGGCCTTAGGGACGCTGGCAGGCACCAGGGGTTGGCCATCATGATGTTGGTAATGAAATGAGCGAGAAAAAAAATTGTAATTGACGTATTAATTATATATTTTTGTACGTCAGTAAAAGCGGGAATTATGGAAACTAAATTAACATTAAGATTAAATGATAGCATCATTAAAAAAGCTAAGATTTATGCTCAAAATCATAATATTAGCCTCTCAAAAATGGTCGAATCTTATCTTAATAGCATAACTCAACAAAAAGAAGAAGATGAAAAGATTTCAATTACTCCGCTTGTTGAGAGTTTGAGTGGTGTGATTGATTTACCTGCCGACTTCGATTATAAAAAGGAATATCGTGATTATTTAGAAAAAAAATATAAATGAAGAAACTATTCGTAGATACGAACATTGTGATTGATCTATTATCACGAAGAGAACCTTTTTTTAAAGAAGCAGCAACCCTATTTTCACTTGCCGATAAAAAACAAATTGAATTAACAATATCCTCGTTAACGATTGCTAATACCAGTTATGCACTTTTGAGCCAAATGGATTCAATAAAAGCGAAATCAACATTAAGAAAACTTCGCTTGATAGTAACCATTTTACCACTGGATGATAAAATTATTGGTTTGGCTCTGAATGATGAAACTTTTTCATATTTTGAGGATGGGCTTCAATATTTTACAGCAATTGAAAACGGACAGGATCTTATTATTACCAGAAATTTAAAAGATTATAAAATTTCAAGTTTACCGGTAATGACAGCCAAACAATTTATTGAA
>CAZZBU010000152.1:0-6007 GCA_964652315.1 uncultured Bacteroidales bacterium | reverse complement strand
AAAAGATTATAAAATTTCAAGTTTACCGGTAATGACAGCCAAACAATTTATTGAATCGATATCATAAGCCGGATTGTAATGGTTTGGAGCAGATAATTATTAATACTTATGCGTCTGCTATTACATCTATTCCCACTCCGGAAACTGCGTGGTATTTAAATCCAATTTGGTAATGGTATTCATATCGGCCTCGTTCAACTGAAAATCAAAAATATTCAGGTTCTCTTTCATGTGCGCTTTTTGCGATGTACGCGGGATGGCAACAATGCCTCTTTGGTAATGCCATCTTAAGCTCACCTGTGCATTGTTTTTATTGTATTTTTCACCTATGGCTGCCAGGGTTTCATTGGTAAAATGCCCGTTGCGTCCCTGTGCAAGCGGCGACCAGGCTTCCATTTGCACCTTATATTCATTCAGGAATTCATACGCTTCGGGCTGCTGGAAAAAAGCATGTGTTTCAATTTGATTGACGGCTGGTACTACCTGACTTTCTTCTATCAATTCTTTTATTTGGTGTGCCTCAAAATTACTTACACCAATGGCCCGGATTTTCTTTTCATTATAAAGATCAATCATGGCTTTCCATGTTCCTTTTACATCACCACGAGGCCGGTGAATCAGGTACAAATCCAGATAATCCGTACCCAACTTACTTAGGGATGTTTCAAAGGCTTTTTTGGTACTTTCGTACCCTGAATCGTCAACCCACAGTTTTGAAGTTACAAAAAGCTCTTCTCTTTTAATTCCACTTTTTTTTATCCCGGCTCCTACAGCTTCTTCATTTTCATAAATTGTAGCTGTATCCAACAGCCGATACCCAAGGGAAATGGCATCGGCAACACACTGCTCGCCTTCAGCCCCGTTAAGGTATAAGGTGCCAAACCCAAGGATGGGCATTTTCACACCATTGTTCAGGATAACATTCTCAATGGCAGTTTCTGTTTGGCTTATTCCGGCGGTACCGAATACTTTTGAAGCACCAAACCCGGCAAACATGGTAGTTGCTGCATACTTAGCCGTAGTTTTTATAAACTTGCGACGATTTATGTCGTTATGATTTTTTTCCATCTTTTCAGAAAAAGTTTTTAATAAGCCCTTATATTCTTTCCTTCGATAAAATTAATAAAGGACCGGTTTACCACTTTATTGCCGCCAGGTGTTGGGTAATCACCAGTGAAATACCAGTCGCCCAAATGATTGGGACAGGCTGTATGCAGGTTTTCGATGGTCTGATAAACAATCTGCACTTCGGCTTTGATTTCACTGGTGGTAAGCATTTCCGCAATCTTTCGCGAAATTTCATCGGCAGCGAAAGGAGCATAAATTTCTTTTACATAATTCACGATTTCTTCTTTTGGCAGCCCTTCCTGTGCTTTTGATTTTTTGTATACCTCGTTGATGATGGACTGTTTGCCCCGCTCGCGCAACAACTCAATGGCTGCCCGGAAGGCAATAAAATCACCCATCTTGGCCATATCAATGCCATAGCAGTCGGGATACCGGATTTGAGGAGATGACGAAACAATAATAATCTTCTTAGGATCAAGCCTGTCCAGAATCCGGATAATACTGTGTTTGAGCGTGGTACCCCGTACAATGGAATCATCGATAATCACCAGGTTATCAATGCCGCGTCGAATGGTACCGTAGGTAACATCGTATACGTGGGCAACCAAATCGTTGCGCCCTTTATCTTCTGAGATAAACGTACGCAGCTTAATGTCTTTGATGGCTACTTTTTCTATCCGGGGTTTGATATTTACAATGCGGTCGACTTCAGCCTCGGAGAACTCTTTCCCGAGGGCAAGGATGCGTTGCTTTTCCTGTTCGACCATATACTTTTCAATGCCCCGTACCATGCCGTAAAAGGCACTTTCTGCCGTGTTGGGAATGTATGAAAACACGGTATTCTCCAAATCGTCTTTTACTGCATCTACCAGTTGTGGTGTCAGCAATTCACCCAGTTTTTTGCGCTCCTGGTATATGTCCCTGTCACTGCCCCTGGAAAAATAAATCCGCTCGAAGGAGCAGGCTTTTTTCTCTTTTGGTTTGCGTATTTGTCCGACTTTAAAATCGCCGTTGCGTTTTACAATGAGCCCTTCGCCATTATTCAGCTCATGTACCTTATCATAAGGTACGTTCATTACTGTTTGTATTACCGGGCGCTCGGAGGCTACTACCACAAACTCATCGTCTTTGTAATAAAAAGCAGGCCTGATGCCCCATGGATCACGGATAACAAAAGCATCACCATGACCAATAAGCCCGGCAATGGCATAACCTCCATCCCACCGTTTGCTTGATTCACGAAGGATATTTTCTACATTCAGGCTTTCCCCTATTTTCCGGGAAATATCCTTGTTGGTATACCCCTCCTGTTTATATTTCGAAAACTCATGCTGGACTTCAACATCAAGAAAATGCCCGACGTTTTCGAGAACGGTGACAGTATCGGAATAATCCTTGGGATGCTGGCCAAGTTCTATCAGTATCTGAAAGAGCTCATCCACATTTGTTAGGTTAAAATTACCGGCCATCACCAGATTACGGGTCCGCCAGTTATTCTGGCGCATCACCGGATGGACGTAATCAATCTTATTGCCTCCAAAGGTACCATATCGCAAGTGCCCAAGGTATAATTCAGCAGCAAATGGCAGATTTTTCTTGACCCACGCCACATCGTTAAGGTATTCGGGATCCTTTTTTTCAATCTTTTTATAGTTCGAATATATTTTTTTAAAGACGCTATCAATAGCCTGGCTATCTGTGGAGCGCTGCCTGTTAATGTATTTCGTTCCCGGCTCAAGGTCAAATTTAAGGCTGACCACGCCTGCGCCATCCTGACCACGGTTGTGTTGCTTTTCCATTAAAAGATAGAGCTTTTGCAGCCCTACCATCCATGTGCCATATTTGATTTGATAATACTCAAGTGGCTTGAGCAACCTAACCATTGCAATTCCGCACTCATGCTGAATCCGATCCGTCATGTGATTTTTTGCTTACTGTTATTTTTTTATTGTGTAACTTATATTATCATAAGGAACTATAAATGCCGTTGGAAAATCATCGATAATTTTGTTTTTTACTTTTAATGCTTCATTAATCCGGACAAAATTTCCAACATAAACCTTCCAGAAGGGGGCCTGATAGTCGAGATCAGCATTTATGTCCGGATAAAGTTTCACAAACCTTGAACGTTCACGCGTGGCCTGTTCTCGGGCATCCTGAAGCTGCCCGGTTGAAAAAATGCGGATTCGGTAACCCGGAATTCCTTTTTCGTTCCTTAAATAGTGTACATGCTCATTTAAGGCTTTGTAGATATCCTCACTTTGGTGAATGGTAACCTTACCCCCTGCATGTGAGGACTGTTCTACATATTGCGTTATATCTGTCTGGGAATATGCAAGCCGGCCTGAAACCAGCAAAAAAAAGGCAATAAAAAAGTGTCTGACTATTTTCATGGTAAACCTCATCACTCAACTTCCCTATGTGGGAGAACAAAAGTAATTATTTTTATCATTTTAACATTGGTTTTTCACTGTAAATCCCTAATTCATATACCTCAAAATATCTTCCTCTTTAATTGGGATTTTTTTTCGCAAAAGCAACCCGGAGGTGAGAATTTCTCCTTCCAGTGACAGTGACGGTTTTTCACGGTTTTGTCTCAACCTGTAAATGGTTGCTGCACCAAGGATGATGTTTTTTATTTCAAGCTGAAGGGGTATTTCATACACATCATCAGTATTGCCTTTTATAATTACTGCTTCTGCACAGCTCACCGTGCCCAGAAATTTGCCGTCGATACGGGCTTCCAGGTTTACATCCTTAATCTTCACCCGAAATGCATTATTGTTGGTTATGGGCATTTTAGCAACAATCTTAATATTATTGTTGTTTATCCCTCTGAATTCAACATCCTGGGGCTCACCAACAAAAATTTTATCACCAACATTGCAACTCATGGTTAGCAACGCCAGGACAAAAAACAAGACAATATTTCTCATACTGATATTTTGCTATGGAATACAAAAATATAATTTAAATCTGCTATTAAAACAGGCAGATCAGAAATATATTGCATTTTGGCCCCCTTCAATGCGGCCAAATCATCGCCGTTTTCGTCAAAATCACCATGGAATACCTGTAAATGAAACAGGTTCTTTTACCATTGCTTCTAAGTTGGCAATATGGATATATGAAAAAATTTAATGCAATTTGAAGTAGGTATACCATAATAATTTTTAATTTAGTTAAAATTTTTCCGGATATAAGAAAAGGACAATTTGAAGGTTAAACCCTGTTAAAAACAAAAAATGAATACTTTACAAGACATTCAAGACTTTCTTGCATCAAAAAAAATGGCTGTAGCAGGCGTTTCAAGAGATAAGAAAAAGTTCGGTTATAGTGTATTTTCTCACCTGAAGCAACATGGATTTGAAATCGCCCCCATCAATCCCAACACATCGGAAATTGATGGTACCCCATGTTTTACTTCGGTAAAAGACCTTCCTGAAGGAACAGAAAATCTATTGGTTTTAACCCCAAAGTCAAAAACACTTGAAGTTTTAAGTGAGGCTGAACAAAAAGGAATTAAACGGATATGGATTCAACAAATGTCTGAAACCCCGGAGGTTATGGAGTTTACCAAAGGAAAAGATTATTCGGTTATTTCAAAAAAATGCATTTACATGTTTTCAGAGCCGGTATCCGGCATTCACAGGTTTCACCGGGGAATTACAAAACTATTCGGCCAGTATCCGAAATAGTACCTTACGCCTGAAACCTCCCATAGGATATTCTTCTTATTCATAAGCGAAAATTAATCCGCTTACTTTTTGTAATTCCAATCTACTTGGGATTCAAGTTTTTTCATCCCCGCCTCAAGATTAATGGTGAGCATTTTCATTTCCTTTACCTTGAGTGCTGTATTGGTTTGAAGGTATTCATACATTAACAATGAATCATGCCAATCTCCAAGCACATTGGTTAGTTGTTTCATTTTATCAAAATCATACTGCTCCATGATATGGTTGTGAGGCGAATTCATAACCCACTCACCCAGGTAGGATAAGGTTTTAATAAATTTCCTTGCCTCATGCCATTTACTTATCTCAGGGTTTTTGCTAATCCTGTCAATCTCTAGCTCGGTAAGGTTGCAGTACAATTCCAGTTTTTTTTCAATAGCATTGTTTGGTAGATTTGAATATGCTTTATTTATATCCTCAATATAAGCGTTGAATGATTTTTTGCGTATTTTGGCGGCCAATTTCAGGAAATTATCCTGTTTTTGTTTCTCCTCTTTTTTCAACGCCATTTTCAGGATCTTTAGTGAAGATTTGTTACCTGCTTCTTTTTGAATTTGTTTTACCCATTCTCTTTTTAGTCGCGTATCACGCACTGCCCCTACATGCCTAAAATTGTGCTTTAGCTGTTTTTTGTATTCCTTATGTGTTTCACGATCAAATAAATATTGTAAAAATCGATCAATGGCCCGAAAACGTTTCACTGCCACACGGTAATCGTGCATGTGATCATTTTTAAAGCGGTTTTTTACCTTTTTTAAATTCGATTTAATGAGGATATGCTGTTCGATTAAATAATCATATAACGTATAGAAAGAACTAGTGTCAAACATGAGGGATGAGAATAAATATTTCAGGTTTTATTTTTTATAACAGATTTTACAACCAGGTGCATTAATAATTAGGGGCCTCAGTTTATTTTCCGGAAGGTGCTGCTTATGAACCTTCGAATAAAGAAACAGGTGAAATTTATGCTTTATTGACATCCGGGGAATTGCTTGTTTCATGACTACTCCATTCAAATAACTTTTTTTCATGCTGAAGCCTTGTCCATTCTTCCAATGAAGTTGATAAGGTAAGAAAACCATGCTGGTTTTCATCGTAACCGGCTACCTCCCTTACCGAATTAAGGTATTCAAGATATGAGGCCACAAACTGCATCTCCAGGTTGTTCGAAAACTGAGCGATAGACCGTAACATATTCA
>CAZZBU010000151.1:0-7783 GCA_964652315.1 uncultured Bacteroidales bacterium | reverse complement strand
TTTTTCAACTTACTCCAGGTATAGGTGTTAATCACATCCTTTTTCCCGAGCCAACCCCGGCGTGCCTGGGCCACGCCGTATTTCATGTTGTTGAGGTTTTCCTTGCTGTGGGCATCGGTGGAAATGGATAGTTTCAATCCCATGTCTTTGGCCATTTTAATGTAGGTATCCTTTAAGTCGAGCCGTTCGGGGTTGGCATTGATTTCAAGGAAGCAACCTTTTTTCTTTGCTTCTTGCATGATTTTCTCCAAATCAAAATCAATTTCACCCCGCTTACCAATTCGTCTGCCGGTGGGGTGTGCCAGGATGTTGAAATATTTATTATCCATGGCTTTTAAAATCCGGTTGGTTTGCTTCTCACGGGAAAGTTTCAGGTTATAATGGGTACTGCAAACAACCACGTCAAGTTCCTTCAGCACATCATCAGACAAATCCAGGGTGCCATCCTCCAGGATGTCCACTTCAACGGATTTTAATATACGTATTCCTTTGATTTCATCGTTCAGCTTATCAATTTCTTCCAACTGCTTCCGGAGTTTTTTTTCATCCATGCCATTGGCCATGCTTACTTTTTTGCTGTGGTCGGTCACTGCGTAATATTCATATCCAAGGTCTTTGGCAGCTTTCACCATTTCTTTGATGGTATATTTTCCATCAGAGTATTTGGAGTGGGTTTGCAAATCACCCTGGATATCCTCCAGTTTTATCAATGTTGGAAGTTTATTCTTTTTCGAGGCCTCTATTTCGCCATTGTCTTCACGCAATTCGGGCTCAATGTATTTTAGTCCCAGTTTTTGATACACGCTTTTTTCAGTTTTGGCGGCCAGGTTTTCTTCTCCTTTAAACAGTCCATATTCGCTTACCTTCAGGTTTTTTTTCTGTGCCAGTTTACGCAATGCCACACTGTGTGCTTTGGAACCGGTAAAGTACAACAAGGCGGCACCGTAATTTTTTTTCTTGACCAGTCGTAAATCAACCTGGAGTCCGTTTTTTAGTTTTACGGTGGATTTGGTTTTTCCTTCTGAAAGTACCCGGTCCACATCATCGTACGAAGTAAAATGTTTCATGGCTTTTTTTGTATCGTGGCTTGTAGCCAGAATATCAATGTCGCCCACTGTTTCTTTTTGTCTCCGGTAACTACCGGCCACAGTGATGTCATTCAGTTTTTTATCCAGGTAACGAATCATCGGTTTAATATACTCTTCGGCTTCACTGATCATAAAACGCTCCATGCCGCCTTTTTTTGCATATTCTTCAATTTCATGCAGGATATTCTCTGTAGTTTTTTTACCAAAACCTTCAAGTTTTTCTATTTTACCCTCTTCAGCAGCTTTTTGCAAATCATCGATAGTTTCGATACCGAGTTTCTGGTTCAGTTTTTTAGTTCTTTCAGGCCCAAGTTGCTCCAGTTTCATAATTTCAATCAGTGAAGAAGGGATCTCCTTTTTTAGCTTTTCCAGTTGTTTCAGTTTTCCGGTCTTCACAATTTCCTGGATTTTTCCGGTCATGCTTTCACCAACGCCGGGGATTTCCTCAATCTTCTTTTTGCTGTCGGCCATATCCGCAACGTTTTTCGACATATCTGAAATGGTACGTGCCGAATTCCTGTATGACCGAATCCTAAACTGGTTCTCATCTTTTAGATCGAGTAAATCAGCTACTTCGGTTAATATGTTTGCAATGTCTTTATTATGTACCGGCATATATTGAAAATTTGGTCGGGAGCCTGAAGCCTGCCTGACGCCAGCCCGAAGGCATAAGCAGGGCAGTCAGGGAGCAAAGGATAAATCTAATCTTATCCGCCCTGACGGTTTCGCACTTCCGGAGTGTTATTTCTAAATAGAAAGAGAATATTGTTCCAAAAACCCGGCGTACAAATGCTCAATCATTTTCGCGGTGTTGAACTATATGTTTTATGACGCACTGGAAGATCAATTAAAAATCTGCGCGTTGGTTAAATTGTTGAATATATTTCCAGTCTGTTACCATTCTTCCACAAATATTTCCTTCACCCTTATCTGAAAATATGGAAGGATGGGTGAAGGCATGATTTTTACAGAAACATATGTAACAAACATTAATCGGTTAAATTATGCCTGAATTACCTGATGTTGAAGTTTATCGCCGCCAAATCGATGATGCCATGGTCGGAAAGGAAGTAGATGATATTGTGGTGAACGAATCGAAAATCATCAAGCTTTCTGGTAAGAAATTGAAAGCCTATGCCGGACAAAAAGCCACCGAAACCCGTAGGATTGGTAAAAATTGTTTTGTGAAGATGGGTCATGCCGGATGGTTGTCGCTTCATTTTGGCATGACCGGAACAGTGGAATATACCAAAAAAGACGAAGCAACGCCGGATTATTCGGCCCTTGCCTTTCATTTAAAACAAGGCGGTTCCCTGCATATTACCAGCCGCAGAAAGCTGGGGAAAGTAGAAACCTGCGGGTCGCCTGAAAAGTATGCCGAGGCCAAAGATTTGGGAAGCGATGCAATGGAGGTTTCGGAAGAAGCGTTTCTGAAGTTGTTAAGCAATAAACAGGGAAGCATCAAAGGTGCCCTGATGGACCAAAGCATGATTGCAGGGCTGGGAAATGTTTATGTGGATGAGATTTTGTTTCAATGCCGGATCCATCCCAAAGCAAAAGTAAAAGATCTTAGCGGGAAGGATTATAAAAAACTCTTTAATATCATGCATAAAGTGGTGGATAAAGCTATTGAAGTTGATGCTGATCCCGATAAATTACCGACCAGCTATCTGACAGGAAAGCGCAGAGAAGGAGAAAAATGTCCTTCCTGTGATGGGAAAATTGAAAAGATAAAAGTAGGCGGGCGATCAGGGTATTATTGCCCGGAATGTCAGAAAAGATAAAACAGATATGGATTATTACATCGGTTGTTCAGGATATCATTACAAAGACTGGAAAGGGAAGTTTTATCCGGAGGGTACCAAACAAAAAGAATGGTTGCCTTATTATGCGGAGCACTTCAATACGGTGGAAATCAATAACAGCTTTTACAAGACCCCATCTGAAAAAACCATGAAGGATTGGTACGATCAAACACCCAAAGACTTTTTGTTTACAGTAAAAGGAAACAGGTACATTACCCACATGAAAAAACTCAAAGATGTATCTGGTTCAGTTCATGGTTTTTATGAATCCATTAAACCACTTGACGATAAAGCAGGCGCTGTGCTGTGGCAGTTACCCGGCAATCTCCACAACAATCCTGAAAAGTTAACCGCCTTCTGTAAGCAGCTTGCAGGGGATTATGTCAATGTGCTTGAATTCAGGCATGAATCCTGGTTCAACGATGAAATCCGGAAGATATTGGATAACCATAAGGTGGCTATGTGCAGCCTGTCAGCCCCAAATAATTTGCCAGACAATCTGGAGGACGCTTCAGGAAATATATATATTCGGTTTCACGGAAAAAACGACTGGTACAAACATGATTACAGTCAGGATGAACTGGAAATATGGCAAAAACGAATCAGGGAATCCAAAGCCGGCATTTGTTTTGCCTATTTCAACAATGATGTGGGTGCCCATGCACCGCATAATGCATTGGCGTTAAAAGAAATGTTGGAATAGTTGAGGTGTATTCCATAAATCCGTGTTCCGGAATAAAATCACAGGAGGTTAATTCCAACAACCAGCATTAACAGGGTATTTCGCATATCTGTGTTGAATTCCTGATTTCCAAAATTAACACTGTCACCCAGCTTGCTCAGGTTACCTTCATACTTAAAATCAATATACAGGCTGCCGATATCAAAACCAACACCGGCCTGGTAACCTACTGTGGCATTGTTATAATTGTTACTGGCGGTATCATATACATCCACATCGCGGGCATCACTGCTCAGCAGCAAACTGAATGTAGGTCCGGCCTGCAGCCTGATAAACTTCAAAACCTTCACCCCAACCATAACCGGTACATCCAGCTTATTGTAAGTGAGGTTCCAGATTTCTTTTCCCCGGTCTTCCGATTCAACAGCTATTTTGCCTCCCGAAGAAGTAAAAAGCAACTCAGGTTGTACATACAAACCGGCAAGGTTGAGGCGTGCAAAGGCACCGGCATGGAAGCCTACCTTGGCATCGTCGGTGGAATAGGTAATTTCTTCACCATTGTTTGTGTATGTTTCATCAACCTGAACTTTTGAGCTGCTTATACCAATTCGGGGACCAATACTGAATTGTGAATAAAGGGGATGGACCATTAATGCGGCTACAAACAGGGTAGTGAAAAGAGATTTTTTCATTTTTGTCAGTTTTTTTGATTATTGGGTTTTATCATTCTAAAATGTTGCCATACTTTATCCTGAAAAAGCACCATCTGTCAGAATTATATGTAAGTAACTGATAAACTGGTTTAAAGAAAGAAGTTTCAGGGGTCAAAAATCAGGTAAAGTCAAATATCATTGTAGAAAGAATTCATCAGTCTGTCAGGTTAAATCCTTATTGCTTCCCGTTAAACGAAAAACTTGTTAATTTTGTATAGTTAGGCTTTTTATAAATAATAAACGTCATCAAAATGAAAAATCTGTTTATTACTCTTTTGTGTTTTGTTAGCGTATTGATAGTCAATGCACAACATGATTTTGATCCTGAATTAATAAAAAAGCATGTGTCAATCCTTGCAGCCGATTCCATGGAAGGCCGCGGGTTTGGCACCAATGAAATGGCTCGTGAGTATATTCTGGAACAATTTAAATCAGCCGGATTTGAACCTGCTGTAAACGGTGCATATATTGATACTTTTAGTGTGCGTATTTCGACGGTTAGAGTGATGGGGAAGAACATTGTTGGAATAATTCCTGGAAGTGATCCTGAACTTAAAAATGAATACATTGTGCTTGGCGCTCATTATGACCACATGGGCTATGAAATAAAAAACGGGGAAAAAATAATATACAATGGTGCTGATGATAATGCCTCCGGAGTGGCTGCTATTATTGAAATTGGAAAACAATTGATCAGACAACAGGATCAATTAAAACGCAGCATTGTACTTGTTGCTTTTGACGGTGAAGAGAGTGGTTTGCATGGGTCGCAACATTTTGTGGCTGATGAAGTTGTACCGGTAGATAATACCGGGCTTATGTTTAGCCTGGACATGGTAGGCATGTATAAGGCACATGGAGGCGTGGATTTACACGGAATCAACTCATTGGAGGAAGGAGCCGAAATCCTTGACCGGGTGAAGCAGGATGTGAATATTACAAAAACCGGAAAAAGCATTGCCATGCGGACTGATACCCAGCCTTTTGGCAACAAAGGCATTCCGGCTATCCATGTCTTTACAGGCACGGAATCTCCTTATCATAAACCCGAAGATGACAGCCACCTGCTCGACTATGAAGGCATGGCTGAAATATGCGGATTGATCTATCGGTTCACAAATGAAGCAGCGAACGCAGAGACCTTGAAACCGATAGAATCTCTGGCTGAAGAAGCTGACGAACCGGAATATGATGCCTTCATTACCGGACTAAGAGTAAATTTTGGTAGTGGTTATCATAATTACAAAGATCAGTTTTTCCAGGCAAAGAGCCTGATTGCAGTTGAAACCGGTTTTTTTGCCCAGGTACGTCTTGCCAGGCACTGGCGCATCCAACCAGAAGTTGTCTATGAACTGAAAGGCAGTGAAAGTGCGTTTGGAAATGTACGCTTGCATGCGGTAACCGTTCCGGTAAATGTTATGCTTACCACTGGTGATCCTGTTGGTTTCCAACCCATGGCTTTTCTGATGGCAGGGGGATATTACAGCTATAATTTTGCTGGTTCTGTTGAAGATAATGCGGCCGATTATGAAGATTTATTTACCGAAGATGATTATGGTTTCACTGTTGGGGCAGGTGTGCAAATGAATAAAATACAGATGGGATTCTACTCTAAATATGGGTTACAGAATATTTCCAATACAGAAAGTTTTGGCTGGGGTGAAATCAGGTATAATAATGCCTATTTTATGTTTGGATATACCTTCTAAGCGCTAAGCAAGGGTAGGTTATTCAGGTTGTCACATCAATCAGATTGGCCTGGAATACAAAACAATCTAAGAAATGCATGGTTAATACCATAGATGATTGAATTGTATCAACCATAAAATGTAATGATTATGCCCGTAGGAGAGACAAACACACCAGGCTATCAGTTTGAAATTCGAAAAACAGTACCCATTCCATCTGATAAAGTTTGGCAATTTTTATTTTCAGAGCAAGGAGTCAGCTTGTGGCTGGGAAAATTAAAAAAAGGAGCTATCCCGCCGGTTGGTGCATATACTACGTTTTCGGGTATTGAAGGAGATGTAAAGGTATTCGAGCATCTTTCGCACATCAAACTTACCTGGAAACCTGAAAACTGGACAAATGAAACCATGTTGCAACTGCGTGTGATTCCGCTTGAAAACAAAACAACCATTGCCATCCGGCAGGAAAAGCTACTTGACAGCAACCAACGGGGCAAGATGAAAACCTACTGGACCAGTGTGCTGGACAGGTTAACCGGTGGTATGGATCCTGAATTCATTGAAAAATAAATCCAAGATATTCTGCGGCACCTACCTGTAATTTCTCTTTATTGGTCAGGGGATTTAAGCCATTTGTCAATTTGCAAATCATCCTTTCTGGGAAAATGAATTTTTACGAAAACTTAAAAAAGGATTGTTTGTTTATTGTTTGATTATAAAACGAATCCTACCATGAAAGTAGCTGTACTCGGAACTGGTTTTGTGGGACAAACCCTGGCCTCAAAGCTTGTATCGCTTAATTATGAAGTGATAATGGGTACCCGTAAATCTACAGAAACAATGGCACGCATAGCACCCAGCCAGATGGTGGGCACCTCATTTGCTGAGTGGTACAGCAAAAATAAAGCAGTACAGCTGATGAATTTTTCAGAGCTGCCTTTAGATATGGACATTTTCATTAATGCTACCTCGGGCAAAGCTTCCATTGATGTGTTAACCCGGGTTGGAAATAAGGTGTTGGCTGACAAAATAATTCTGGATGTTGCCAATCCACTGGATTTTTCAACAGGAATGCCACCGACCCTGTTTATTTCGAATAACGATTCACTGGCTGAATCAATTCAAAGGACATTCCCCTCGGTGAGAGTAGTAAAGGCACTGAACACAGTGAATGCTGCTATCATGATAAATCCCGGTCAAATTCACGGCATCCATCACATTTTTATTTGCGGCAATGATGCTGGTGCCAAGCAAAAAATCACGCAGCTGCTTCAGGCCTTTGGTTGGGATGATAACCAAATCATCGACTTAGGGGATATTACAGCTGCCAGGGCCACAGAACAATTGCATCCGCTTTGGATCAGGCTGATGAGTAAATTCGGCTCTCCCCATTTCAATTTTAGCATTGTCAAATCCTGATGTTATTCTGGTAGAAATGCTTTACTTTGATGTTTTTCCTGTTTTCCGGATAGGACACCCATATTAGTATTCTGCATTTATTATTTCGATTATTTTCTGACCCTGTCAATTTTTTCATAATTTAAACACTTACACTTCCGCTTCTATTTTTCTTTTTACGGACTAACATCCTGTAAAAATAAGGTGGGACACCCATTTTCACAACTTAAAACCTCACAATAAACTGATAGCCTGATAAATAAAAATTATACAAAAAATCTATCCGGTTTTTGGCTTCTTCCTGCTGTCATCTGTAAAATTATGCCACAATCACTATCAAAAGTGCTGTTTAGAATTATAATATTTTCAGCCCTTCATGTTATTAGCTGGTCATTATCCGGAAGGCCTG
>CAZZBU010000150.1:0-7786 GCA_964652315.1 uncultured Bacteroidales bacterium | reverse complement strand
GAATACACATGTACCAGAAACAGGCCTGCCGGAAAATCACTGAAATCAATCGGGAATTCACTGTTACTATCCATGTTAAAAGCAGGATAAGCAGCCCTTTTTGTACCGTTTATGTCATATACGTCAATGTTGTAGCTAAAATTATGGAAGAGAAATTTCACATAAAGTTCGCTTCGTACCGGATTGGGTGCCACAGTGACAAATTCATCCGGCTCCGGAATGATAATGGCCCTTATGGCTGGTTGTTGAAAACCTACAGTTAAAAGCCGCTTGCTTTCCTGATCAGAAAGAAATCCAACAGAAACATCACCCAGTGTGGCAGATAGGGTATAGTCAGCAGTGTCATGGGTTACCATCCCCACGGAACTGATAACGTACCGTGAAATCGTTGGCTGGGCTAATAATGCCTGTCCAATACACCAGCTTAACAACAGCAGAGTAAGCCCTCTCTTCATTTCACGCCCTTTTTTCCGCAGTCGCAGCAATAAAAGCATGACCATTTGCTTGTCAGGATTTATAATAGCAGCGACAGCCTGGATAATTACCTGTATTTTTCGGGGATAAAAGTATATAAAAAAAATGATTCCACCTGTTAATAAATTATTCAAATTTCAGTGAATCGGTGGGATTTTGCATGGCTACTTTCAAAGAATACCATGAGACGGTAATCAGCGCAATAACGAGCGATATCAGGAAACCCAGCCCAAATAGCCACCACGAGGTTTCCACGCGGTACACAAAATCCTGCAGCCATCGTTGAATGGCGTAATAGGCAACCGGGATGGCAATGATGTTGGCAATGATGACCCATCTTGAAAAATCCTGCATGAGCATAAATACCACCTGCAATTCCGTTGCTCCGATTACTTTGCGTATGCCTATTTCTTTTGTACGCTGGCCGGCCATGTAGGCCGAAAGTCCAAGCAAACCAAGCACGGCAATAATAATGGTAAGGATGGTCATGTACCGGAAAATGCGATTGATGTTGCGATCATCTTTATACAGGTTGGCAATTTCATTATCCAAAAGCCTGTAATTAAAAGGGAATGCTGTATTAAACTCATCTTCGAGGGATTCGATGTCGCTGAGTATTTGTTTTGTGTTATCCGGGCGGATTCTGATGCTCAGGTACTGCATGTTTTGCTCATCGCCCAAAAGCAGGATAATAGGTTCAATGGGGTTGTGCAGGGTGCTGAAGTTAAAGTCTTTTATTACACCCACCACCTTTCCATTGCGGGCAATGTTTCCTTCAAGGTCAAATCCGTAATGGATTCGCTTGCCAATGGTATTTTTGTACGAGTATTTGACTTTTTCTGTGGTTGAATCCACTCCTGCCCATCCCAAATGGCGGGCAGCCGTTTCATTTATGAGGAAGGCGGAATTCATATCGCTTGTCATTTCGCGGCTGTAATTACGCCCTTCCGCGAGTTCTAATTCCATTACTTCGAGGTATTCCTGATCAATGAAATAATTGTTCAGTGCGGTTTCCACCATTTCTCCGTTTTCATCCTCAACGCGCATCACCTGTTTCCCATATCCGTAGATGGGAACGGTGCTTGAGGAGGATACTGAAATTACGCCCGGGATTTTTTTCAGCTCATTTTTAAATGCTGTCACGCTGTTCTGAAGGGTGGTGTCCCGAAGGGTGAGGATCACCACATCTTCTGTGTTATACCCAATGTCTTTATGTTGAATGTAATTTAGTTGCCTGGAAATGGTCAGTGTGCCGATGATCATCAACACAGATATGGCAAACTGTACTACTACCAACGATCTCCTGAAGCGGGCTGTACCGTTCATCTCTGAAAAACCCTTGCCTTTTAAAACGGTTACCGGATTGAAGGATGAAAGATAAAAAGCAGGATAACTGCCGGATAGCAACCCCACAAATATTCCTATCAAAATAATCCCTGTTACTATAATTGGATCGAGAAGGTAGCCGGTATCAATGGCCTTGCCTGATAGTTGATTGAATACCGGAAGCAAAAGGATCACAAAAAACAATGCAATAAACAGGGCCGCAAATGAAAAAATAAGTGATTCTGAAATAAACTGAAAAATGAGGGCACGCTTATGTGCCCCTACTACCTTCTTCATGCCTATTTCCCTGAATCTTAGGGTTGACCGTGCTGTGGACAGGCTCATATAATTAATAACCGCCATGATAAGAATGAGGAAGGCCACTACCGAGAAGATGTAAATAAAACTGCGGTTTCCTTTCCGGACATCAAACTGCAGGTCCTTTTTACTCAAATAAATATCCGTCAGCGCTGTGGCATCCAGCGCAAAAGAAGCATTTATCTGATCCCCAAGGCTCTTCATATATTTTTCGTAAAAATCAGGGGATTTTTCAAGCAGGGAATGGATGGTGGCATTTTTTTCGAGCAGTACATAAGTATAGATCTGCACATTCCAGAAAGCGCCGGGTTCACGGCTTTCAAACTGTTCACGGCCTATCTGTTCAGCAATTGTCATGGATGAGATAAGGCCGTTGTATTGAAGATGAGCATTATGGGGAATGTCTTTGAACACACCGGTCACCTCGTAGATGTCGCCTTCAATGGACGGAATAGTTTTTCCCATCGGATTTTCATTTCCAAACAGCTTATGAGCCAGGCTTTGGGAAAGCACAATGGTATTTGGTCTGTTCAGTGCTGTTGCCGGTGAACCGCTAATAAAAGCATGATCAAAGATGGAAAAATAAGTTGAATCGGCAATATAGAGGCTGTCCTGCTCAATTTCGCGGTTGTCAATCCGGAAAAACACTGCAGGAGAGGGAAAAATGCGGGCAGTTTCAACTACTTCAGGATATTCGTCCTTAAGAGTAGGGCCAAGTGGAAACTGGGTAATGGCAAAATTATCATGCTTGTCTTTTATCTTGAAGTTGGCTTCCAGGCGGTATATCCTGTTGGCCTTTTCGTGGTGGGTATCATACGATAATTCATCAAACACAAACAGCAGGATAAGAATGGATGCCGCTATGCCAATGGCCAGTCCCAACAGGTTAATGAGGGAGTAAAACTTATTTCTGTTGAAATACCGGATTAGGGAAAGAAAATAATTTTTAATCATGGTACCTGATTTATAGCAAACGTTTAATGTTTTCGGTAACAATATGACCGTCGAATAATTGTACAATCCGGTGCGCTTTTTCCGCATCAGTGGGAGAGTGCGTTACCATCACAATGGTGGTACCTTCTTTGTTCAGTTCGTCGAGCAGGTTCATAACCTCTTCCCCGTTTTTTGAGTCGAGGTTACCTGTGGGCTCATCGGCCAGGATAAGTTTCGGCCCTGCAATAACCGCTCTTGCAATGGCTACGCGCTGTTGTTGTCCGCCGGAAAGTTGCTGGGGGAAGTGGTTTTTCCGGTGGGCGATATTCATACGCTCCAGGGTACTCATCACTTTTTGTTTTCTTTTTGAGGTTGGTATTTTAAGGTAGAGCAGGGGGAGCTCCACATTTTCAAAAACTGAAAGCTCATCAATAAGGTTAAAGCTCTGGAAAACAAATCCGATGTTGCCTTTTCGCAGGTGGGTGCGTTGCCTTTCCTTGAAGGATGACACATCCACATTGTCGAAAAACATTTTTCCTTTGCTGGGTGTATCAAGCAGTCCAACGATATTGAGCAGGGTAGATTTGCCGCAGCCCGAAGGCCCCATAATTCCGACAAATTCACCTTTTTGAATCTCCAGGTTCACTTTATTCAATGCAGTGGTTTCAATTTCCTCGGTACGGAACACTTTGACCAGGTCAACTGTTTTTATCATGGCATTGCAAGATGTTAGGTTATGTTTTTCTGAATGTATGACGACCACCACCGGAAGTTGTTACATTTCCGTAGGTGATAATTTCGGAATTAACGGGATAAATTTATAAAATAGTCTTGAATTATTCTTTACGCAGGATTACAGGTTTGTTTAAGCATGAAAATTTAAGTGGGGTTTAGTGCTTTTTTTCTTTAGCAGAAGAAAAAACACTATTTACCACCCCCGGGTCTCTTAAAGTACAGGAAAAAAGATGAGGAATTCCTGGAAAAGGATAACAAGAAATAACACGATAAACAGCAGCTGGCCAATTTTTGGATACCGGATGAGGTGAAAAAAGTGTGATATCAGATAGGCGCTTGGTATAAGGGCCAGGATAAAACCATAAATACCCACAGACGGAAGCACCATGCTTAAGAGTCCGAAAAGAAAAAAACCAAAAAGGCTTAGAAATAATTTTCTGGATTGAATTTTTTTCACTCCAAAGGTTTTAATCATGTTTATGCTGCCAAGTACGATCAAGAGTACTAAATAAGCAAGAAAAATATTGGCATACAGGGTAGGCAGGTAACTTGAGAAATTTCTTTTAAACAGTTGCTCAAAGGGTAGTTTATATTCCCAATCAAACACAAACCGCAGGCTAAGGAATACAAGGAATGGGATGGCACCTCCGATGAGGGTGAAAACCCACTCCCGCCAGGTATTATTTTTTTGGAGAACCAGGATCATAAAGATGAGCAGATGGGCAAATATGATTGGGAAAAAAATGAAGGATGATAATGATATTAAAAAGGCAGCATCGATATATTCCAACGCCAGTTTATCATGGGCAAAGCTGTCAAAGGTCCGTTCGATGGCAAATAATACCGGAAAGGCCAGGATAAGCACTGGCATAATATACAGGTAATAGGCCAATGGGCTTAGCAAGAGTAAAATCACAACTGCCGGGAGCTGAGTGCGGATGCGGATGAACTGGAACCTGGTGTTCAGCCTTACCAGGTAAAACCCAAGCAGGATTACAAGGAAATAACTGAGGATGGCCTGAAATGGACCATTCCTGACAAGCCAGGGAAGAATTTCTCCTAACGGAATTAATTGGGGATTGATGCCAACAGGAGAAGCCTTGCCCAGAAAAACCGGAAGCCACAAAACAATTCCGATTAAGGGAATTAATGCTATGAGAACCTGACTGTTGCTTTTAAAGAAGCGGAGCATTTAAGTTATTTTTATGTTGAAGCTCTTGGTATAGCTAGTGCCATGGCCACTTTTCCGTTTGAACCACTGCCAGGGTTTTCAGCCATTGTCAGGGCTTGTCCCGTCTGTGGTCAACAACCCTGATGGTCGCTAAACGACAATGTAGTCTTGTCATGACACCAGTCAAAACTTCAAATTTAAAAATTATAGATCAAAGCCAATATCTTTTCTGAAATATGCCTTATCAAAGTTGACAATCCCTGCTGACATGTAGGATTGTGTCAGGGCATCCTGCATATTAGCTCCGTAAGAGGTTATGCTAAGCACCCTCCCCCCGGAAGTTAATATGCTACCATTGTCATGTTTAGTTCCTGCATGAAAAACAATGCTGTTTTTAACCTGATCAAGGCCCGTGATTTTTTTTCCTTTTTCATAGGCCTCCGGATAACCACCGGATACCATCATTACAGTTACAGCAGTTCTTTCATCAATATCAAGTGTAACTTCTGCGAGTTTTTCTTCTGCTACGGCCTGCATAATTTCCAGGAAGTCATTTTTCACCCTGGGAAGGACGACTTCGGTTTCCGGATCACCCATGCGAACATTGTATTCTACCACCTTCGGATTCCCGTTATCGTTCATCAGTCCGATAAAGATAAAACCCTTATAGGGCAGGTTATCTTTTGCCAATCCTTCAACAGTGGGCCTTACAATCTGATCTTCCACTTTTTTAAGGAATGCGTCGTCGGCAAAAGGAACCGGAGAAACTGCACCCATCCCACCGGTATTTAATCCGGTATCTCCTTCACCAATGCGTTTATAATCTTTTGCCTCAGGCAGGATGATATATCCTTTTCCGTCTGTAATTACAAATACGGAAAGCTCAATGCCTTTAAGGTGTTCCTCAATAACCACTTTGCTGCTGGCCTGCCCAAATTTCCCTTCAATCATCTCTTGCAGTTCGGCTTTGGCCGTTGCCAAATCATGGATGATTAGTACACCTTTACCAGCTGCAAGTCCATCAGCTTTAAGCACATAAGGCGGTTTGGCCTGGTCAAGGTGCGACAGCCCGGCTTGCAGATTATCAGGGGTTACGGTAAAATAAGATGCTGTGGGGATGTTGTGCCGCATCATAAACTCCTTGGCAAATTCCTTGCTTCCCTCCAGCATAGCCGCTTTTTTTGAAGGCCCTATTACTGCAATGTTTTTCAATTGATCATTTTCCTGAAAATAATCCGTTACTCCTTTTACCAACGGGTCTTCCGGCCCAACGATTACCATGGACACCTTGTTTTCCAGGGCAAAAGCACCGAGCTTCTCAAAATTATCAGCCGGGATAGGCACATTTTCGCCTGCCTCGCTTGTGCCGGCATTACCGGGAGCGATAAACAACTTATTGAGAGTTGCACTTTGTGCCAGTTTCCAGGCCAGGGCATGTTCACGCCCGCCTGCTCCAAGGAGTAAAACATTCATAATATCTTCCAGTTTTTTTTATTTGTGCAAATATAAGGTTTCCAAAGGAAATTCACGAGGAAATAAAAAAGCCCGGGAAGTTTGGCTTACCCGGGCTTAATAATGTTATGTCAAAAAATGTTATTTAATCATGAGTGGGGATGGCAGGCGTTTTTTGTCTACCACAATAAAATACAACCCCGGGGCCATTTCTTCCATATTGAGTTGATGTGTGTTGCTCATATTATCCAGGTGGATAACCTGATGCAATACCCTTGCTCCGGTCGAAGCGTATATTTCAAGCTCAACTTCAGACTTTTTGATGTCTGTGAATTTGATGTTCAGTTCTTTATCAGCCGGATTTGGATAGATGCTTATCTTTGACAGGTTCCAACTGTCAGTAATGCCTGATGATGGTTCGGTAAGGGTAATGATTTCCGTAGTGACAGGGCCACAATTGTTATTATCCGTTACTGAAATTACATAATCGCCGGCTGCAAGATTGGTAAATATGTTTTCTGTTTGTTCGGAACCACCACTCAGGCTGAAATAATAAGGTGTTGTACCTCCGGCAACTGTCAGTTCTATTAAACCGTCATCAGCTCCGATCTCAGTAATGTTGCTCGTATCAACAGCAGTGATTTGCATTGCCTCTGGTTCATCCACAGTGTATGAGCGTGTCAGCGGCTCACAATTGTCATCATCCACGGTTACATCGTAACCACCCGCAACCAGTCCTGTTGCTTTTTCTGATGTTGACACGTCCGGGTTCCAGGTGAAGGTATAATTTTCCGAACCACCTGTTACGGCCAGTGTGATGCTACCGTTAGCTTCGCCATTGCAGCTCACCGGCTCAATGCTTTCAGTTATGTTGATGGCTTCCGGTTCGGTAATGTCAATGTTTTCAATGATGTCCGGGCAACTTCCATCGGAGACCGTAACGGTATATGTTCCAGCTGATAGCCCCATCACATTCTGGCTTGTAGCTCCATGCTCCCATGCGTATTCGTAGGTTCCCGAACCACCTGTAACATCAAGGGTGATGCTGCCATCACTTCCTCCGTTGCAGGAAACCGGTTCAGCAAGAGTTTCTACAATAAATGCATCAGGCTCAGTCACATCGTAACTAAATGCCTGACTACAGGTACCATCGGAAACGGTAACCTTGTATGTTCCAGCTGTTAAATCACTCGCGATGTGAGATGTGCTGACATCCGGGCTCCAGGCGTAGGTGTATGTACCTGTTGGTCCGCCTGTGACTTCCAATGAAATGTTTCCGTCAGCCGTACCATTGCAGCTTGCCGGGGTGATGGTTTCCGCCACCACGATTGGGTCAGGTTCAGTGACCGTATAGGTAAACGTTAATGGTGTGCAGGA
>CAZZBU010000149.1:1821-7893 GCA_964652315.1 uncultured Bacteroidales bacterium | reverse complement strand
AAACTGCCTTACCATTTCCTCGCCATGCTCTGAAACAATTGTCAACAAGTGTTCCCCCTCATCCACCGATACGCCAACACGATGGCTATATGTGGTTTCTGCTATAAGCTCCTCATCAATGTACCAAAACAGGGTAGTTTCAGGAATGCGGTGAACTGCTTCAAATACAGCTTGTTGGTATTCCCCTTCAAAATCGCGGGGGATGAAAATACTGGCCCTCCTTTCGGGGTAAATGATATCCATGTTTGAGTTTTCTTCCGATGAGCATGAACTCAGATAAGGTGGCAAAGGCCGGTAGAAAGGATTATTGCGCTTATAATACCACTCCATAACCGGTGGCAATACAAACCGGGGCTCATGCTTCATCTCATGCACATTATAACACCGGCTGTTTACCCGAAAAGAACCTGTTTTGTCAAGATGTACCTGTTTATGATAAGGGCAGGGCGTTGTTTTTTGTCCGTTTACCGGAACAAACACGGTATCAATATCGGTACAATTATCAGAGGCTTTGTAACCCGATTGAACGCAAACAGGAATCTCCACCATATCATCATAAGGTATCTGCCACCATCCGGTTTTTGGGAGCAGTTTATACATATCAAACATCAGGGGGGCTGCGTAACGGGCGCCGGTCATTCCGGGGCGGCCTTCACCATCGGCATTGCCAACCCATACACCTACCACATATTCGGGTGTAACGCCCACTGCCCAGGCATCTTTATGTCCAAAACTGGTACCCGTTTTCCAGGCTATGGTTTTGGAGGTAGCATACCGGCTCCAATTGGTTCCTTCAATGGGCCTGTCCATGGCTTTAAGTGCTTCAAAGGTTGCCCAAACCGGACCGGCACCAAACAAATCATGGTCGGACAGGGCCGGTTCATCCTCACCCGATAAATCTGATACGTAGTTGAGGGAACCGTATGCCGTGGTTGAATACCGCGAACTGTGTGTATTAAAATGGGTTATGGTAGATGACATGCCAGCATACAATTGAACCACCTCCCAGAGTTTTACCTCTGCACCACCGAGGATAATGGACAGGCCGTAATGGTTTGCCGGTTTGTTGATGGTATTAATGCAGGAATGCGTGATTTTTGAGTGAAATTTTTCCAGCCCATAATCCTGCAGCAGGCGGATGGCAGGCACGTTCAATGAGCGGGCCAAAGCATTATCTGCCGGCACGGCACCATCAAATCTTTCATCAAAATTTTTTGGTGAATACCCTGATATTTGCGTGGGCACATCGGCAACCAGGGATTTGGGCAGCATTGCCCCATCACCCACCATCCAGGCATATAAAAAAGGCTTCATAATGCTTCCGGAGCTCCGTTTGGCTGTGATCATATCTACATGCCGGCTGGTCTCTTCAAATTCGGAAGGCGTGTTTCCCACATACGCCAGCACTTCTTTGGTCCGGACATCGACAACCAGCATGGCGGCATTATACACCTCATTGTTTACATATCGGTTATGGTATTTCTCAACTACCCGGTTTGCCTTATATTGCAGATCGCTTCGGATGGATGTGGATACCCGTTGACCTCTTTTTCCTTCCAGCATAGCCCGATCAAGAAGATGGGGGGTTATTTGAGGTAAGGGCGCAGGTTTTGATGGCAAGGGTTCCAGTTTAGCCAGTTCGCAGCTTAAGGAATCAATGACCTCATTTTGATATAATTTATCCAGCAGCCGGTTGCGTTTAACCATAAGAAGATCGTGGTTCTTACCCGGATAGATTAAAGCCGGAGCATTGGGTAAAACCGCCAGGGCCGCTGATTCACCCCAGGACAATTGATTGGGAGGACGGCCATAATAACGCCAGGAGGCAGCTTCGAGTCCTACCACATTGCTGCCAAAGGGAGCCTGGGCAGCATATAACCGGAGGATTTCCGGTTTGCTGTACCTCAATTCCAGCCGCAAGCCGAGAATAAGTTCGATTATTTTCTCGTAAATGCTGCGTGGTTTATCGCTCCGTGAAAGCCTGATCACCTGCAAGGTAATGGTACTGGCCCCACGCACGATTTCACCGGCGCGTATGTTTTGAATCAATGCTTTGGCTACAGAAACCGGATTAATACCCGGATGGTAATAAAAATACTGATCCTCAAAATGCAAGAGGCATGTTTCAAATTTATCCGGCACCGAATCCATGATAGGGAATCGCCACTGGCCGTCATCGGCTATTTTCGCTGCCAGCAGGTTACCTTCCCTGTCATTCAGCACGGTACTGTAAGGCGTATTAAAAACAGGTTCAGGCAGGCACAAAACGAACCAAATAAATAGAAAAAGAGCCACAGAAATGGTGATTTTCCTTTTCTGCAAAAGCTGTATGAATCCTTTTCTAAATTTTATTTTTCTCAAGACCCTGTATAATATTCCAGCACCTTCTTCTATCCTATTGATAAGATAATAAAAATATGCTTTTCTACACTTTATATAGAAATCAGAATTAAGACCATTTATATTCATGGAGAATAGTCTCGATTTGAGTCTTATTGTAGGGCAAATAACTTATAGCTATATCCCAAATTATCTCATAATCAATACCAAAATATTCATGTGATATCCTGTTTCTTAGATAATACATTTCTTCCCAGGGTACTTCCGGATAGTTTTCCTTAAGTTGATCATTGATGTTTTTAGCTGCTTCTCCAATAATTTTAAAATTTCTAATAACGGCATCAACAGTTTTATAATCTTTTTTAAATTTCTGTAAATCGAGACCATCAATATATTCAGCTATCCTTTCCATGGCCATTTGAATATCTCTCAGAAACATTTGATTTGATCGGGATGCCTTTTTCATCTTAAATATATTGAACTTGCTTCAGAATCTCATCTTTAATCTGGTCTTTCAATGCATTTTTGGTTACCAGATCTATTTTACGTCCAAAAATCTTTTCTAAATAAATCTCCAATGAAAAAAACTTCCATCCAATGGGTTTTTCAAATTCAACAAGCAAATCAATATCGCTATTCTCAGAATAAGAATTATCGGAAAAGGATCCAAATAACCCAATCCTCTTTACTGAAAAATCATTGTAAAGGATTGGTTTTAAATCATTTAATTTTGACAATATTTCTTCTCTAGAATTCATAAATCAAAGATACTAAAAATCCGCTTGATGTCCTTTAACATTGATTCTAAGGGTTGAATACCGAAACTAATTATAACTATCTCGGCTGATTCACTTTAACCCATCCCCCACCTTTTTTGGCGCTGATTTCCCTGTCGTACATGGCCTCACAATATATGGCCGGCATGTAGAATTCACCCAGATAGGCGGCATGCAGGATTACCCGGAAGGTCTTAGACCCGCCTCGCCGCAAATCGAAATACGAGTAAACCCTGTCGTCACGGATATCCTGGTATTCCGGTTCGTCGCGCATGAGGGTTGATTCACCCTGCTCCATCCTCAGGTTACGAATTTCCCAACCCGAGGGGAAAATCTGAGTCAGCGCCATTTCATGGTAATCGGGTTTAATTCCCGGATGGGCAAGATCAACCTCAAGCATAAAGTCAGTTCCCTGAATGAGGCTCTCAGGATTAATGGGATTGCCATCCAAATCCAGATAACGGATACTCATTTTCAAATCGTTATCAAAATCCGGCGAGTTATCTACAATAGGAATTCCCTCCGAATGTACGCGGATAAAAAGCATGGCTTCAGACTTATTCTCAATACTCACCTTACGTTCGTTAAGGGATTCCACCGGTAATTCAATGCGGGTAAAAGGAGCATCGGTTTTTATACTTTCGCTCTTATCACCTTCAACGGTAATGGCAAAATCCATCTCCTTATCGCTTCCGGAAATCCCGATAAACTTGGCTGCAGCCATCAGAGAATAAGCGGTAGTCTGGGTGCTATACCATTTGTCAGAAGCCATATTGTCTGAAATTGCGTCCAACACATCCTTTGCCTCATCGGTTCTGTCGAGCATGATGAGGGTCTCCAGTATCATGGCCATATCACGCTCGTTGCTTCCATAGGAATAGGCCAGTTCCTGGTATGGCTCAACCTTCTTCGGAAGATTTTCTATGATTTCATTGGCTACCTTCTTTCTTCCGGCAGCTGCATAGGCTGCTGCAAGACGCCAGCTTGCGCTTACGGTAAGGTTATCCAACTCACGCATACGGTTCATGGCACCCATGGCCGGTTTATCGGCCAATGCCAGGGTATACAACCGGTAAGCCTGAATCATTTGCCGGCTACGTGAAGGATAATTATAATATCTGGTTGATGCCGGCGGTTGATTTTGCCAGGAATTGGCCCGCTCAGTCTGATATTCAATCCATTTTTTCAAAAAGCCTGATGGTAAATCGTATCCTTTGGCTTTAGCCTCCAGCATAAAATGTCCGGCATAGTTGGTACCCCAATCATTTTCATGGTCCATGTTTCCGGGCCAGTAAGACAAGCCACCCCTCGGTGTCTGGAACAAACGAAGCCGATCAATACCAGCCTTGATGTTATCCTCTGTGGTGGCTTTTTCCACATTGGACATATCCACCAGGTTATCGAGGAACAACTGTGGAAATACCGATGACGTGGTCTGTTCAATGCAACCATGCGGATAGCGAATCAGGAATTTAAGCCTTTTTTCTATGTTCATCGGCGGAAAGCCGGACAACTCAATGGTAGCCATATTGGTTCCCTTGATGCCAATGGGCTCATAAGTCCCTTCCCAGGATTTACCACCTTCGGCATAGCCGCTGGTAACACGGGTTATCCTTGGGTTTGGAATGCGCACATCAATTTCGATTTCATCTGTGGCAACATTACTGCCACCGGTAGCAGTAACCTTTACCTCGCCAATGCCAATGTTATCAGCCACTTTAATGTCGAAGTACACTACCTGCTCTCCGGTCTGGGTATAGGTCAAACTCTTTGAATTGCCTCCCACAAAGTCAAACATTTCATTGCCTTCAACCTCCACGGTTACATTTTTAATTTTTTCATCCATGGCAAACACAGTAACCGGAAGCTTTAGCGTTTCACCCGGACTTACTACGCGGGGAAGGGTAGCCAGCACCATCACCGGATTTCTTACCGGCGTGGCTTTTTCGGCTGAACCATAAGCACCATCCTGTCCGGCCACAACCATGGTGCGGACTGAACCCACGTAATTTGGCATGGTGAAGGTATGTTTGTTTGTACCACTTTTCAGTTCAAACGGCCCAAAGTATTTCACCACAGGTTTAAAACGGTTTGCTTTTTCCTTTGAACCCAAATCGAGCTCCTCATCACCACCAATGGCAATCAAACCGGCAAATTCACCGGTGAAGGCACCCATAACATACTGGTACATATCCCAGGTTTTGATGCCAAGGGCTTCGCGCGCATAAAAATAATGCCAGGCTTCGGGAGTCTGAAAACGGGTCAGATCAAGCAATCCCTCATCCACCACAGCCACAGTATAGGTCATGTTTTTGCCATCCTGTTCGCTGACTTTGATGGTCACCTCTTTTTCAGGCTGCAGCTCGTCGGGCATCTCAATCACAGGGTTAAGCTTTGTGTCCGGATCAATGACCTTCACAGGCTGGATGCCATACATGCGGATGGGATGATCGTTGCCTGTCTGGTTATGCGGTTGAATGTAAGACAGGTGGATGTAAATATTGGGCGCCATGTCAGGAGTGGCAACAAAATTAAAAGTATTGTTATCCTCATTCACGTCAACCCAAAAATTATCAATGACTCTGGAACCTGATTCCAGGCTGACCAGGGCCTTTCCAATTTTGGATGGAGGCAGCTCCACGTTTATTTTTTCACCAACCTGATATTCCTTTTTATCGGTTGTAAATGTCAGCATTTCAGCGCCACCAGGAGCATCACCTCCTGAGCTTCGCCACCAGCTTTTATATGATGTGTAAAAAACCTGTCCGGCACTGTGACCACTTTCCGGATCGGTTACTACAATATATTTCCTGCCCCAGATATAGTCATCCGGAATATTCATCTCAAATTGTGCTGAACCGTTTTTTGTATCGACATATTCGGTAATAATTTTATTTGAACTGTAGCTGCTGATGTATTCGGCCAGATCGTCCTCATTGTAGCGTTCCCACCACCA
>CAZZBU010000149.1:0-1721 GCA_964652315.1 uncultured Bacteroidales bacterium | reverse complement strand
CCATCAATATCAAACATGCTCAGGGAAAGGGCTGAACCATCATCCAGGCGCAGGTATCCATACTGATTATCTTTTTTGGCCACCAAAAGGAAAGGCTTCTTCTTAACATCTACCCGGGCAAAACCATCCTGGTTGGTTTGAACCGTACCCATGAGCTGGTTCTGGTAGTTATAGATTTCAACCTCAACTCCTGAAACGGGTTTTGTAGTGAGCATGTCTGTAACAACCACCAGCATGTTATTGGCATCCCCGGATTTGGCAATAACGCCGAGATTGGAAGCAAAAACATTCCTGGTTACAATATGTTGATTAGTCATATAATATGAGGGTTTGCATGGATCCTCACGCTCACTCCATTTGAAATCGTCATAGTAATAGTAACTATACGAATAATACGTATCCGGCCCGTCGTACTGAGAATCATCCAGTTCAGTTTCTTCGTCGATGGTCGTAGTTACGGTATAGCTTTCATCATCTGATTCACAAGGGTAAAGGGATTGTTCCCTGGAGAAGCCCAAAACCACCCTGTAAATGGCACCCGGTTCTGTTTCGATGAGTTCAGACAGGTCAAGAGAGAAATTATTCCATTCTCCGTAATCGATGGCCTTATCAGAGGTCAGGGCCATGTTTTTGTTATAGATAAGCCGCCCTACGCGGGTTAGTTCACGGTTGTTGTCAAACTGATTCACCTGGAAAAACTGGGCGATGTTGTTTTCGTAAATCTTGATTATTTTAACATTGATCCCGCTAAGGTTAACCGCTTTAAAAGGAAGCATTATGCCATCAGCACCAGGAACAATGACACCATCACCAAGAATTTCAATTTTTGGTTTAATGGTGCTGAAACTTTTAGTTATCTTGAACTCTTCGGTAAGTTCATATCCAAGAGAATTCCTTACACTTTGTTCGACTATCACGGTAAAGGTTCCATCCAGTCTACGCCTTGGAATTACTTTAACAACGTTCTCTTCTTTTACTAATCTAACGCCGGTGCCAGACTGTAAGTGTATAAGTCCTTCGAGATCCTGTTCACGGCTCACCGGATCCGAAAAATTAAGCAGAATCATTTGCTCAGGTTCTGAAACAAAGGTAGCTTTCAGCACCTTAAAATCACCCAGTGGCGGAATATCAATGTGCATGGGATCAGCCGTCTCGGACTCCAGGTCTTTGGCGTTCCAGGTGAGTACCACTTCGCTTTTTCTTTCAGAACGCCGTATGCTGTCAATAGTGAAGCTGTGTGTTTTTCCATCCTCACTATGTTGCCATGTAATGTTAAGTTTTTCATTTTCCTGGGAGGCAGCGAAAGATTCCTGAATTTTATCTGCATTTGCATAATCGGCGGTACTAACCGTGCCCAGTACTTTTTGCCAGGTCAGTTCCTCATAATTATACGCTTGTAATCCTTCGAAATCTACATCAACAGCTTGCTTCAGGGTTTGAAACGGAAATTCGAATTTTTTTAATTCCGAAGGCACATCCATGAGCAAATCCAGCCTGAACTTTCCCCTAAATTCAGTGCCTGAGGGTAACAGATCATCCGGACGAAATTCAAGGGTACGGGCATCCAGCCATACAGCACTTCCTTTGATTTTGGGAGAGAATGAAAAAAGCTTTTCGTCCGCAGCAGTGCCAGGTTCTACGCCTGGTTGATCATCACGCAATACAATGCGGATATCATCGGCCTTTGAAATTAAAGGTGGGGTGAACGCACTGATATACTC
>CAZZBU010000148.1:5651-7961 GCA_964652315.1 uncultured Bacteroidales bacterium | reverse complement strand
AAACAATTTGAATGAATATTAGGCTGTTGGGGTTGTTAATTACCACCTTGTTTTTTATTTCAATTTATGATGCATCAGGTCAGCGTTTTTACGAAACAGAAACTGTTGAGGCCGCTGATTTTACGGTCTATGCTGTATGGGAAGTAGAGCAGTGCGATCTCAAAGTATGTTTTGTATACGAGGAGCAGGATGCTACCGAACCCGGAAGGTGGATGGAAGTGCCTGAACCCGAACAGGCAGATATAAAGATTATCTTTGTGGATGATGAAGCACTGGCCGATTTAAAACTCTTTGTTGTAGATGCATGCCCTGATGCCGGCTGGCATACCACCGGTAAAGAAGAACTGCTTAAATTTAAATAAATCCCCGTTTTCTCTTTTTTCTTCGGATAAACAGCCAGTGCAGCAAAATTCCGGCAGCAAAGCCACCAATGTGTGCCCAAAAAGCAATACCTGTAGCATCGCCCGTAAACTGTAGCGTGGTATAACCCTGATAAAACTGGGCCAGAAACCATAATCCGAGATAAATGAATGCCGGGATGGTAAAAAACAAGGGAATAATAATAAAAAGGGGTACAAAAAAGACAATTTTTGCTTTTGGAAACATTATCATATATGCTCCCATCACAGCTGAGATTGCGCCAGAGGCCCCTATAGCCGGTATGCCTGATTCGGAATACAGATAAAAATGTGTGGCACTGGCCAGAATGCCTGTCAACAGGTAAAAAAGCAGATACCGTCCATGGCCCATTTTATCCTCTACATTATCACCAAAAATAAATAAAGTCCACATATTGCCGAAAAAATGGCCAAATCCCCCATGAAGAAAAGTGTTGGTAAGAAATGGCAAGAGCATTGTAAAATGATGCTTAAAAAGGTTTGAAACATTGAACGCCGGTATTTCATTAGGGACCAGTCCGTAAGCATTAAAGAAAGGTTCAATTTCATCTTTTGGCAAGCGAAGCTCATAGATAAATACAGCAAGGTTCACAAGAATGATTAGCCAGTTGATAATTGGAAAATGCTTTGAAGGATTGTTATCTTTTATTGGGAACATGCTTTGTTTTTTAGCTCTTATCGTATCGTGAAAATAATCTTTTTTTGATGATCAAAACAAAATCAATGCTGTAACTAAAAATAAAAGCTTACACTCCACGAAGCTGAAACCGTCGTTTTCGCTCCGGAATGTTTTTAAAATATATTTCTGAGCTTACAAAGCGTATATCCTCAATGGTATATAAAGCTTTTGGGTTATAAGTTTTAATAAGATGAATGATTTCATGCATCCGGCTTCTTTTTGTGATGATGTATATGACCGCTACATCACCCGACGAACCCTTGGCATCGACAGAAGTCACTCCAAAACCGTTCTCACGTAACACTGCAAGTAATTCATGCGCTTCCCGTTTGGTAATTACCCGGATTAACTCAAAACCAATGGCCAGTTTTTCTTCAATAATCATCCCCACAAAATTACCGGTTGCGAATCCACCGGCATAGGCTACGTAGGTAATCCAGTTATCCATATTCTGGACGAGGTTTGTTAATGTAATGATCCAAATCAGGACCTGAAAAAAGCCTATCAGAGGCGCCAGTTTACGCAGGCCTTTTGATACAAATATGATCCGTATGGTATCCATGGAAACATCTGTAACTCTGGCTAAAAAGATTAATAAAGGCAATATCACATAACTAAACAGTTCGTCGTTCATCATAAAACCTCCTTATTTCAAAAACCTTGCAAAGAAACAGAGTTTTTACTTAAAAAATGAAAATTACATTTTATTTAAAACATAAATTTTGTTAAAAGAATGGATATGAAAGAATATCTTTGTACTTTTATAAACTTAATGTGGAATATTACGTAATGATAATATGATATATGCCTGATTCGCGGCACAATATTTGAAGTACTGAAGATGGATTAAAAAGAAGAATGCCTATGAAAATTAAATATTTACACTATTTTTTATTTATTGTTTTATCACTTATTATTCCCTTAAACGCAGCAGGGGATGCCATTATTTCATCTGATGAAGAAAAAGTGATACCCGAGGCTTTGGAAGTTAATATTTATCCCAACCCCGTATCGGATCAGTTGAGTATAACTTTCCCGGAAATACCGGAGAAAGAAATCAGCATTAAGCTGGTTGACATTACCGGACGGGTTGCCTATACTTCAACACTGCGGGATAAAAGAGAGTTTACCATTGATCTTACAGACTTTTCAAAAGGATTATACATTCTCAATTTCTTTGATGAGAAAGGTGAGGTACTAAAAATTTCCAAAATTCAAAAGATATAAAAAAAA
>CAZZBU010000148.1:0-5551 GCA_964652315.1 uncultured Bacteroidales bacterium | reverse complement strand
ATTCACAAAAACCTCACAATTTCCTGTACCTGTAGATGTGATATTGCAATCATCCACTTCCAGGTCAAACGCTTTAATGATCCCGGTCCCAATGATGTTAATGTTTAGCGAGGATTGTTTTTCACCGGATAAAGTTACATCGCCCGTGCCTACAAGATGGATGTTTTCAGGATCCTGTGTCAACACAAGGTCACCAAATACGCCCAGGTTGGTCGATATATTTACCTCATCCTCGGTGCCGATCACCAGTTTACCGTTTTCCACAGAAAAGGTAAGCACTTCAAAAATGTTTTCCTGGGCACGGATGGAAACCTTTTGTTCAATCCCCTTACTTATGTTAAGCTGCATAATGCCCGTATTGGATATGTCGTGAAAGGGAGGTAAATCAATTTCATGGGTAACCAATTCGCCTGTTCCTTTTACTCTACGGTCATTATCGTCATCATCGTCTTCAATGTTAATGATGCAGCCTGTTAAAAACAATAAAAAAGCCGGAATAATGACTTTAATCAGATATGGATTATTTCTCATGGTTAATATTTTTAATATTTTTGATGTTTTTACAAAAATACAATTTTTTCAAAATCAGGTATTAACTGGAGCTTTTTTTGCTAATTAATTAAAAACAAAATGGATAAACGGTCGTCTTTTCCAAAAGTGTTTTGGGTAGCTAACGTAATAGAAGTACTCGAACGGTTTGCTTATTACGGTATTTACATGGGGTTTGGGATTTACCTTCAGCAATTGGGGTATTCCAAAGGAGACCTTGGTGTGATACAAAACATATTTATTGCGGTATCCTATCTTCTACCTTTGTTCTCAGGTACATTCGCAGATAAATTCGGATTTAAGAAGGTATTGATTATTTCATATCTTGCCTACCTTCCTTCTATCCTTCTGTTAATTGTAACAGAGACCTTCTCGGGCATAGCTCTTACCATGCTCTCTATTGGTTTTGCGGCCGGTATTTTTAAGCCATTGATATCTGCTACCGTACGGGCAACAACCGACATGTCAAACAAAACGCTCGGGTTTGGTATCTTTTATGCCATGGTTAATCTGGGAGCTTCATTTGGGCCTGTTGTAATGGGTAAACTTAGTCGCTCCATTGGATGGGACAGTGTATTTTATGTGGCTGCAGCTACTGTGGGTCTCATGTTCCTTATTACCATTTTCTTTTATAAAGAGCCCAAGCGCGATATTGAAGGTATTTCCCTGAAACAAAAATTTGTTGATATTGGGGTAGCCTTATCGGATATTAAGTTTACTGCATTTATTATTTTACTTGGTTTATTTTTCTGGATGCCATTTTGGGCGTTTTTTAATACGCTTGCTGTTTATATCAATGATTTCACAGATACAGCTCAACTATACCAGGGAGTAAAATCAGTTATCGGTGAAAAAATAACACAAGGCATCCTGGCAAGTGAGATTGATGGCGTTTGGCGCATCAATGCTGAAGCGATCTCACATACCGGATATATCATTTTGATTTTCCAGGTATTGGTGTCGCGTATTTTTGAAAAACGACGAGCTATTCCATCTTTTATGCTTGGATTATTTGCCATGGCCATTGGGTTTGGTATCCTTGGGATAGCTGTTAAAACCATTCCAGGGTTGGTGTTTTTGGGAATTTTCTTCTGGGCAGTTGGAGAAATGATTTCATCACCACGAATCCAGGAATACATTACCTGGATTGCACCAAAAGAAAAAGCCGGATTATATATGGGAACAAATTTTTTGGCAACATTTATCGGCGGTTCAATAGCGGGGTTCTATTCTACACTTATGGGATATTTTGAAAAGCAGGGAAATCCTGAGTATGTGATGTACACCCTTGGAGCTCATATGCTATTGGGTATCCTGGCTATTTTTGTTTTTACCAAGGTGGCCGGTGAGTTTAAAGAGCTTGATAAGTAATTATAATCCTCATATTGAAGGACATCATTCTTAAAGCGGGGACGATGTACCTTCTTGTTAGATAAAAATTAAAAACAACTAAGTATGAAAGTACTTGTTATAGGCGCAAACGGAAAAGTAGGAAAACTATTGGTACGGTGGTTGATTAATAAATCCCACGAAGTAAAAGCCATGATACGCAGTGAAGCCCAGGCGGAAAATCTCAAAGCCCTTGGTGCCGAACCTGTTGTTGCAGACCTTGAAAAGGAATTTGAATTTGCTTTTAAGGGAATAGATGCAGTAGTATTTACCGCCGGCAGCGGTTCAAAAACCGGTCCTGACAAGACCATGACCGTGGATTTACTTGGGGCCATGAAAACCGTTGATGCTGCTGTGAAATATGGTGTGGACCGGTACATCATGGTAAGTGCCCAGGGAGCCGGGAGCCCCGAAGAAAAACCGGAGGCTAAACGGTATTATTTTGTAGCCAAAGCAGAGGCTGATAAGTACCTGAGAAATACCCGGCTCAGGTATACTGTTTTCAGGCCGGGAAAACTCACCGATGAACCTGCCGGAAAAGTAAAACTTGCCGGTATCATTGAAGAAAGGGGCACTACCAGCCGTGACTTGCTGGCCAAGTCAATTGCATATTCTCTGGAGGCAGAGAGTACTTTTCGGAAAACAATTGATATTTTGGATGGGGAGGATGAGGTGCGTGCTGCTGTTCAACAGTATACATTTTAAATTAATTAACTAATAATATGAGTGTTTCTATTGTACTTGAATCCATGAAGAAAGCCGGTAAACTATTAAAAGCCAGTGAGATAGTTGAATTAACCGGTCTGGATAAAACAACTGTTGATAAAGCCATGAAAGAACGGCTCGAATATTTTCATTGAAGATAATGTCTTTTTCAATTTTAACTGTGTCATTATGGATGTCATGCCCGCCAGGATTGTAAGCAGATCCATCTTTGGTGCAAACGTACAGATTTATGCAGCAACCCATCCTATAAATTATCAGTAAAGGGCTTCGGGACTGGAATTTGCCAAACCAATTACTATAGGTAAAGGTATCTGGATTGGTGGAGGCACCATAAGCTGCCCTGGTATAAATATTGGGGACAGAACTGTAATTGGATCAGGTAGTGTGGTTTCAAAAGATATTCTATCTGATGCTATTGCTGCAGGCAATCTCTGTATGGCTATTCGGTACCTAAATCAACAGTGATTATCTGTAATAATTACTACGTGATAGCCAATCTCCATATGTTTCCCATTAAAGCATTTTTAGTTATGCAAATCGAAATCATCATGATAAACCAGTTCTTCATTTTCATTAAAAAGCTTCAAATAATCCACAGCTCCTGATCCAACAAAACTGAAGGTGATTCCTTTGATGTCGTCAAGTGGTTCATTGTATCTGATAGAATAAATTTGAACATCATCCAGGTAAACACCTACCCTTTTATCACCGGTTACGATTTTTAAATGTCGCCAATAGCTCATATCCTGAAAAAAGGTGTTCAGGTTGTTAAATTCACCTGCAAGGTATACATCGCCAAACTCTGCTTTAAGCATTTTTTCATCACAGCCTGGTGCAACAAAGCTAAATGAAAGCCTTCCATGGGTGTTTATGATTTCAATTTTGGAAACCTGGCATTCAGTTGAGCCGTTGGGTGGATTATTAATGAATTTCGTTTCTAACATCATTCCATCCCCGGTAATTCCAAAGTCCCGTATGTTTCTGTATTCAACCTTCACGGCATTATCAGTATTGATATCAAGGGTTAATAATTGCTCTTCTGGTACATTTAAATACCCGGAATCATTCAGGGGGTATAAGGAATCACATAGTTTATTGTTAACAATCGTCGTCCAGCCATTGGTTACAACATGCACACCTACGCACGACAGGCGTTCTCCATTTGCAATTATCTTCACGGCATAATAGTCTGGTAATTCAAAGGTGTTGGTATAGTAATGCATATTTTTCTTTACCGGAATAATTTCCCCTTCATCATAGAAATTATTATCAATAAAGATGTTGCTTGATTTTATTTTCGAAACATCATAAAAAAAAGAGGCAGTATGAGGTGCTATTCCTTTCATGTCGTTGCTGTGGAATACTACCTTGGCTTTATTTAGTTCAAGTTCAATAGAAGGGTAAAATAAAACAAAGAAAGATGATAATCCTACAACAACAAGGAATAGAAGTAGCCAAAAATACTGAAGAATAAAGGCATTGATCTTAGAGTACTGGCGAATATTGTTGGGATTCTTATTTTTGGACAACAGGTAATCCTCCCAATTCTGAAACCCAAGATACATGGCTAGTGCGTTTTTTGTAGCAATCTGTGGACTGTATTTTATTCTCCGGTTGGCTAACCGTCTTAAGGTTCGGCTACTAATTGCAATTCCTGTAGTTTTTTGGATTTCATCGCTTAATACATCATAATTATGGTTGGTCCATTCAGAGAAATATCCCCAGTTAAACTGCTTACCCATTCGTTTTAAGCAGTCCTCAATATAATCCAGTTCTCTTTTCATTACATTAGTCCTTAGTAGTTAATATAAAATAGGGCTAGCTTGATTTAAGCTATATTGAGGTTTGAAATAAAGGTACATATTTTTTTTTTTTAAAACCTCATTTCCTTTATTAATATTTGCTCAGACAAACATTTTTAGTTATGACAAAATGTGTCATGACTTTGTCATCCTTTGTCCTTATTGTGTCATATACAACCTAAGCTTTTTAAACTAATATTGATTTGAATTTGCTAACTAACAATAAATAATCATGCGAAAGATAGTAACACTATTGACAGTTGCCATTTTGTTTTCAGCTTTTTCATATGGACAGCGAAATGGTAAGGTTATTGGAAAGATGGTTGATGCTTCAAATGGAGAGCCATTGTATTTTGCTAATGTAACATTGGACGGGACTTCTCAGGGTACTGTTACCGATGAAGATGGACACTTTGAATTGCTTAATCTTGCCCCGGGGGATTACATATTAAAGATGCTATACGTTGGGTACCATACTAAAGAAGTACCGGTATCTGTTTCTGCTGGTGAGACAGTGGATCTGGGCACACAGGAATTACAGTTTGAATCCATCCTGGGGGAGGAAGTTGTGGTAACCGGCCAATTGCGTGGTCAGGCATCGGCCATTAATCAGCAGGTGAAGTCAAACAGAATAATGAATGCGGTATCAAAAGAAAAAATACAGGAAGTACCCGATGCGAATGCGGCTGAATCGCTTTCACGGCTACCGGGTATTACCTTAAGTCGGAGTGGAGGCGAGGGTACTACAGTAGCGATTAGAGGGGTGTCGTCCAGATTCAATTCCGTTACAGTGAATGGTCAGTCAATACCAGGTGGAGATGCGAACAACCGTTCAGTAAACCTTAGCATGGTTTCAGCTGATTTGCTGGATGGAATTGAGGTTTACAAAGCCATTACCCCAGATATGGATGCAGATGCAATCGGTGGTTCGGTTAACCTGGTTACAAGAACTGCCGATGAGGGTTGGCACGGTAGGGCACAGATAGAATCCGGGTACCATTCATTGATAAACGGTATTGGAACCTATCGGGGAAGTTTCAACCTGGGTAACCGGTTTTTTGATAATAAACTCGGCGTATTGGCCG
>CAZZBU010000147.1:0-8041 GCA_964652315.1 uncultured Bacteroidales bacterium | reverse complement strand
AGTAGTTAGTTTTCATGAAAAAAGGGAGTACTGCCAGGTACTCCTTTTTTCTTTTCTTTCTTTCATATAATACTGAAGCTCATTATTGCCCGGCCTTCCCCATCTACATCTTATGCCCATTTTTTCCATAGATACCAATCCTGTTTCGTCGAATCCGCCGGGCCGTACCAACTAACACCCCTATACAGACATGAGGTTGAACAAAGAATAGAAAATGATACCAAAAGTGATTCTCAGCCAACCCAAAACAACAATGTACTTAAAAGTTCGGGCTAAGTAAGTATTTGGAATAGAACTTATTAATCATATCTACAGCTTCGTCGGCTGTATCCACAATCTTTACAATATCCATATCTTCCGGACTGATATTTTTTTCTACTTCGAGCATGGTATTTTCAACCCAGTCGATGATGCCTTCCCAGTATTCCTTACCAACCATGATAATAGGAAAAGCGCCAATCTTTTTGGTCTGGATCAGCGTGATGGCCTCAAAAAGCTCATCTAAAGTGCCATAACCGCCGGGCAATACAATAAAGCCCTGGGCATATTTCATAAATATCACTTTACGTACAAAAAAGTGGTCAAAATTAATGAGTTTATCTGCATCAATGTATACATTAGGCTTCTGTTCAAAAGGCAGAACGATGTTTAACCCTACTGAATGTCCCCCTCCTCTTTGAGCGCCTTTATTGGCGGCTTCCATAATGCCGGGGCCACCACCAGTAATCACCCCATAGCCGCTTTTGGTAAGCTTAAAGGCAATTTCGTCAGCCAGTTTATAATATTTATTATCGGGCTTTGTACGTGCCGAACCAAAGATTGAAACACATGGCCCAATCCGTTGCATTTTTTCAAAACCTTCAACAAATTCCGACATGATTTTAAAAATCTTCCAGCTGTCGGAAGTAACTATCTCATTCCAGTCTTTAGGCTGAAAAGCCTCCTGAATTTTTTTTTCGTCTTCAAAAGTCATCTCTATGAATTATTTTAGTTCGTTTTGTAAAAACGTTGCCGTATACGATCCTTTTTTATTTGCAACCTGCTCGGGGGTGCCTGTAGCAACAATTTTACCACCCCGCATCCCGCCTTCAGGCCCGATATCAATGATATAGTCTGCTGTCTTAATTACATCCATATTATGTTCAATCACCAGAACTGTATTTCCTTTACCCACAAGGCGGTTAAGCACATCCAACAAAACCCTGATATCTTCGAAATGCAAACCTGTTGTAGGTTCATCCAGAATATACATGGTTTTGCCGGTATCTTTTTTGGCTAATTCGGCAGCCAGTTTCACACGTTGTGATTCGCCTCCGGAAAGTGTTGTGCTGGGCTGACCAAGGGTAATATACCCCAGACCGACTTCCTGCAGGGTATGTATCTTTTTATAAATGGAAGGAATATTCTTAAAAAAATCAACAGCCTGGTTGATTGTCATTTCCAATACCTCACTGATATTTCTTCCTTTGTATTTTATTTCCAGCGTCTCCCGGTTATATCTTTTTCCATTGCAATCCTTGCATTGCACATAAACATCAGGCAGAAAATTCATTTCAATGGTTTGCACGCCTGCACCGGTACAGGTTTCGCAGCGCCCACCCTTTACGTTAAATGAAAAACGGCCTGCCTTATATCCTCTAATCTTTGATTCAGGCGTTTGCTCAAACAGTTTGCGTATATCTGAAAAAACACCGGTATAGGTGGCCGGATTCGATCGCGGGGTGCGTCCCAGTGGCGCCTGGTTTACCTCAATTACTTTATCCACATGTTCCAATCCTTCAAGTTTTTTATATTCCAGGGGTGCTTTATTCGAGCGATAAAACTTTTGGCTAAGGATTGGATAAAGGGTTTCATTAATAAGGGTGGATTTACCGCTTCCTGATACTCCGGTGATACAAATAAGGGTACCAAGAGGAAACTCCACATCTACTTTTTTGAGGTTATTCCCTGCAGCGCCCTTTATTTTGATATATTTTCCACTTCCGGGCCGACGGTCTTTTGGAACGATAATCGTTTTTTTATGGTTCAGGTACTGTGCCGTAAGGGTTTCACTTTTTTGAATATCCACAGGAGAACCAAAAGCCACCACTTTTCCACCATGGCGACCGGCATGCGGGCCCATATCCACCACATAATCAGCAGAAAGAATCATATCCTTATCGTGTTCTACCACAATGACCGAGTTGCTATTGTCACGTAAATCCTTCAAAGCATGTATTAGTCTGTTATTATCCCGCTGATGAAGACCAATGCTTGGCTCATCAAGGATATACAGCACATTCACAAGCTGTGAACCAATTTGAGTCGCCAGCCTGATCCGTTGTGCTTCGCCACCTGAAAGTGTTTTTGCACTGCGGTTAAGTGTCAGGTATTCAATACCTACATCCAATAAAAACTTAAGCCGGGTGGTGATTTCCTTAAGGATTTCTGTTGCAATGGCTCGTTGCTTTGATGTTAACGCGGATTCAATGTTCTCAAGCCATTTGGCAAGCTCACTTAAGTCCATTTCTGAGACCTCTCCAATATGCTTCTCATTTATTTTAAAATGAAGCGCTTCTTTATTCAGACGGTACCCATTACATTCAGGGCAGGTAACTTTTGTAATATACTGGCTTGCCCATTTTTGATCTTTTCCATTTTCAACTTCCTGAAACTGATTGCCCAAAAAGTTGATGACCCCTTCGAATGATAAAAGGTAATTTGCCGATGAACCCAGGGGGGTGTTTTGCAACATAAATGTTTCATCTGAACCATATAGGATCACATTCAGTGCCTTTTCCGGAATATCCCGGATGGGTGTATCCAGGGTAAATTTATATTTATTGCCAATGGCTTCAAGCTGCCAAAAGATAAGGGTGTTTTTGTACTTTCCAAGGGGATCAATACCACCTTTACGAATGGATAATTTATCATTTGGAATTACTTTCTCCCTGTCGACCTGGCTTACTAACCCCAGACCGGTACAACGGGGGCAGGCTCCCTGTGGGGAATTAAACGAAAAAGAATGAGGAGCGGGCTCATTATATGAAATACCAGAGGTAGGACACATGAGCAGCCGGCTGTAATACTTGGCCTCATCACTATCTTTTTCCATAATCATGATGGTGCCCTTGCCATGCTTCATGGCCGTTTCCACACTGGATTTCAATCGTTTCCGGTCTTTTTCGGTTACCTCCAGTTTGTCAATTACTATCTCAATGTTATGATTTTTATACCGGTCAACTTTTAGTCCATAGGTTGCTTCGGTTACTTTGCCATCTATTCGCACATACAAAAAGCCTTTACGCCGAATCTGTTCAAAAAGCTCGCGATAGTGTCCTTTTCGTCCTTTAACAACAGGTGCCAGAATAAGTGTCTTTTTCCCGTTGAACTGCTCCAGGATAAGGTTAAGGATTTTTTCATCGGTATATTTCACCATCTTCTCACCAGTGATGTAGGAATAAGCTTCTCCGGCACGGGCATACAACAGCCTGAAAAAATCATAAATTTCAGTGATGGTACCTACTGTTGACCGTGGGTTTTTATTGGTTGTTTTTTGTTCGATGGAAATCACCGGACTCAGGCCCGTAATTTTATCCACATCAGGCCGTTCCATGTTGCCTAAAAACTGGCGGGCGTATGCCGAAAGTGTTTCTATATAACGCCTTTGACCTTCGGCGTATATGGTGTCAAAAGCCAGGGATGATTTTCCACTTCCACTCAGACCGGTAATAACGGTGAGTGTATTCCGTGGAATGGTAACATCAATGTTGTGCAGGTTATGCACCCGTGCACCCAATACTTCAATCTGCTCCGTAGAAACCGTTTCTTCGGGCATGTAATCATGTTTATTATCCAATGGTAAATAAAAGCTTTAATTAAGCTGAACCGAGGTGTTGATTTCCATTTCTTCAGGGACCACCAAAGTACGCGCCCCTAAGTAAGGGATTTTTATTACATAAGTGTTTTTATGCCTGTTTGTCAAATATCTATCACGCAACCACGGGTTCAGGTATTTCAACATCTTATAATTTGTATTATGTAATTTTGCAAAATCGGCAAAATCCAATACTGTAGAATCAATCTCAACCTCATAATAAGGTATGTGTTGGTAAAGATCTTTATTTTTCACATAAAAACCATATTTTTCTGAATCGTTAAGGATACTTTTTATAGCTAAAATGCGAAAAACATAACGGCTGGTTTCATCATTCAGAAGTAAATCGTAATAATTGCTCTCTTTTTGTCTTTCAACCTGATTACGCAGACCATTTCGCCCCATATTGTATGAGGCAGCTACCATGGTCCAGTTTCCATAGAGTTTATAACTATCGCGCAGATAGCGGCAGGCGGCTTCTGTTGCTTTCTCCATATGGTACCGTTCATCCACCTCACGGTTAACCTCAAGCCCGTAATCTTCTGCCGTACCCTTCAGCAACTGCCAGAAACCAACAGCTCCTGCCGGGGATACTGCATTCTGTAGTCCACTTTCGGCCAGGGCCAGGTATTTGAAATCGTCGGGAATGTTGTTTTCCTGAAGGATTTTCTCAATCACAGGGAAATACTTATTGGCCCGTTTTATGAATAACAGAGTCTGACTCTGCCAGTATGTGTTTACCAGTAATTCACGATCAAAACTTTCCCTTACATCAAAGTTATTAATCGGTACTACCTCACCGGCAAAATTCAATCCTTCGGGAATATCAAGAGCAAATATGGCATAGTCTTGTTTAAAACTTCGAACAATCCTTTCGCCGGTGGAATCGTATGTAAACCCCAACGCTATGAAAGCCACTAAAACTATAACCAAACTTGTTAACAGGTAAATTGTTTTCCACAAACGCGTTTCATTCTTCATTTCCATAACTCCTCGCCAATTTAGTGTCCTCTGCTTATACGAGTCTCAATCACAAAAGTAATTTTTTTTGGAAAATTTTTATACTTCTGTCTGTATAACGGGATTTTTTTACAAATCGTTTCAGGAATAAGCGGAAAATTTTCAGCTGAATAATTTATATGAATGATAGAAAATATAATGCTTGCATATTTACTTTTAACAGGCTCAAATTACCGATGTATCTTTTTCTCCTTTAATCCTGGCAATATACTGTTTGAAATCCTCAGACGAAAAATCACCTGAAAATTCAGCTTCGGAGACTTCTACCCCATCCGGCGTTTGCTTTATGTTGAATGAAAAGATGTACGAAGCCGATTCGTTGAATCCCATTTTGCCAAAACGGAGATCATGAAAATACCATCCACCGGAATGTGGTTCCATGTGATAATACCCTTTACTAAAACGTATTAACCCCTGTATCATAGCATGGTCTTTTATTTCTTCGGGAACAGATTTATTGTCGGCAATGTATTCAAATTGATCAACACGCCCTTCATCAAAATTAGAGTAGTACCCGATATAATATCCTGAATCGGAATCGGCTATTGCCATCCATAAAAAATTGGTAAGGGGCAAAGGTTGTAGCTTTAGTTTATCATAGTCAATACCTTTACCTGCCAGGGCTTTTTCAAACTGATTTTTTACATACAATCTGTTTAAAGCCGTAAACCCCAGATAACTGGTTGATACAACTAATGCCCAAATAATCAGTTTTCGCCTGATTGAAGATATTCTATTAAAAAATGCCAGCACAATCAGGAATATCAGAAAGGGCAAAGTGTAAAAAACATCTACAATGGCAATGGTGCTTAATTCGGGTCTTACATTACTGAAGGGTTCAAATAACCCGGTACCATAGGAAGTGAGCGTATCGAGTAAAATGTGCGTAAAAAAAGCCAGAAACATCATGAGGCCCCACATTTTCCATGACACTGGCTGGTTTCGATGAATTCGGTAAGCCAGGTAACCCAATATTGGTGCCAATAACAGGCTAAAGAGAATGGAATGACTAAATCCCCGGTGAACAAATAACCCGTCTACGGTATCATAAAAATCAGTAAACAATACATCCAAATCAGGTATGGTCCCGGCAATACCGCCCCATAGCATGGCTCTATTGCCTATTTTATGCCCCAGCGTTGCCTCTCCAACTCCGGCACCCAGCACTATTTGAGTTAACGAATCCATGATTTATTATTTCAAGAAGAACAAAGATATATCGTTTAGGTTTGTTTTTTGGTAAGCACGTCAGAAACTACGTTATTATCTCACTGCTCACAAAAACAACGTAAAATATCGGATCACAGGGATTTGTTATATTTAGTACTGATACAAATACGACTGGATTCAATTTTAAATACAGGAGAAGCAAAAGCCTTGAAAATTACATACAATCTAATGCTTTAATTATATTTGCAAAAAATGAATCATTGTGAGAAAGAAAAAGAAGCAACCGATACTTGAGGATGTATTAATTGAGGATGTAGGGGCGGAAGGAAAATCACTCGCACGGGTTGAGGGTAAGGTAATCTTTGTCCCCATGATGCTTCCGGGCGATGTAGTTGATGTACAGTTGCGTAAAAACAAGGATAATTTTGCCGAAGGGTATCCCTTAAGGATTAAAAAATACAGCGACCTCAGGATTAAACCGGAGTGTGAGCATTTTGGTGTATGTGGTGGGTGTCATTGGCAACATTTACCTTATGAGAAACAACTTGAATACAAAGAAAAGCAAGTACTGGATATTTTTGAGCGCTTAGGACAGATTCGCGGCTTTGAAGCTCGCCCGATATTGCCGTCCGAAAAGGTATATCGCTACCGGAATAAACTGGAGTTTACTTTTTCGCGTATGCGCTGGCTTACTAACGAGGAAATTAAATCAGGAGAAGAAAACCTGGATAAGCGTGGTCTGGGTTTCTTTATGCCGAAAAAATTTTTCAGGATTTTGGATATAAATGAGTGTCACCTTCAACCCGAACCCTCCAATGCCATCCGCATAGCACTTAAAGAGTTTGTGCTCGAAAACGGACTGGAGATTTATGATCCCCGGATGATGGAAGGTTTTATTAGAAGCATCATTGTCCGGAATACTTCCACTAATGAGTGGCTTATCATTGTAACATTTCATCATGAATCGGAATGGATTCAGAAAACCCTGGATTACCTGATTGAAAAATTTCCTCAACTAACTTCGGTGCATTATGTTATCAATCCAAAGGTAAACGACGTAATCACAGACTTACCAACCATAAGTTATTACGGAAAGCCATTTATTTCGGAGGAAATGGAAGGCTTATCATTCAAAATCAGTCCGAAATCTTTTTATCAGACCAATTCAAAGCAAGCATATAACCTGTATAAAATAACACGCGATTTTGCTGAATTGACAGGAGATGAAACTGTCTACGACTTGTACACAGGTACCGGCACCATTGCCAATTTTATTGCCAGAAGCTGTAAGCAGGTAATTGGGGTCGAGTATGTGGAAGAAGCTGTGGTGGATGCACGGATCAATTCTGAAGACAATGGTATAAAAAACACCACTTTTGTGGCTGGTGACATGAAAGATGTAATGAACGAAGAATTTCTGGAGAAACACGGCCGACCAAATGTTATCATCACAGATCCTCCACGTGCAGGCATGCACAAGGATGTTGTGAAAACCATCCTGAAAGCTGCACCGGATAAAATTGTATATGTGAGTTGTAATCCGGCCACCCAGATGCGCGACATTAAATTGATGAACGAAGATTATCAACTCATTCGTATGCAGCCGGTGGACATGTTTCCACATACGTATCATGTTGAGAATGTAGCTCTATTGAAAAGAAAGGACGTAGTTTAATTTTTACCTGATTTTTTAATAATATATTTTGTGATTGTCAGGCTATTTTATACTTTTGTCGTGCTTTTGAAAAAGATTGAAAAGCGGTTCAGCAATATGCCTGGTGAGGTGGGTGAGTGGCTGAAACCACCAGTTTGCTAAACTGGCGTACTCGTCAAGGGTACCGGGGGTTCGAATCCCCCCCTCACCGCAAAAACCTGATGGGCATCTGTCAGGTTTTTTTATTTCCCCTTTTCTTTCCTTTTTTCATTCCATAATGGCTGATACCACCCTCGTCTTAGACGAGACTAAACTGGCGTACTCGTTAAGGGTACCGGGGG
>CAZZBU010000146.1:0-8053 GCA_964652315.1 uncultured Bacteroidales bacterium | reverse complement strand
ATATCTTCTAAAAATTATGTTACGCTGTATTACGGTTTTGTTTATTAGTCTGCTGATATTGCCCGCCGGTACCGGACAACAACGCGAGCAGCAACATACCATCCATATTGTACAATATAGCTGGCACACCGGTATTGTGTTGGAAACTGATGAGGTTCCCGAAGCCATTTTCCCTGAAATAGCCCAATACAAAAAGCAGACATACATCGATATCAGCTGGGGTGATGAGCGGTATTACCAACATCCAAACCCCGGAATATCCATTGGAGCAGCCGCTGTACTATGGCCAACATCCGGAGTAATCAGGCTTGATGCTTTTTCGATGGCCCCGGAAAACTATTTCAGGAGTGCACGGATTATGAAAATCAGGCTGACAGAAAAAAGATTTCACCAGCTCTGCCGGTTTGTATCAACCAGTTTTGTGCGGGATAAGAACGAAAAAATTATTCCCAGTACAATGTTCGGTGAATCTTCGATGTTTTTTCTTTCCACACAAAAATACACCCTGTTCAGGACCTGCAACACTTGGGTGGCTTTGGCTTTAAAAGATTCAGGATTTGATATCAGTTCCTTCTTTCTGGTAACGGCCAATCAGCTATTCCGTAGGCTGGAGAAGATTGAACAGGCTGAGTATGTGCAGAAGTAGGTGGTGTTTAACCACGAAGGAACACAAAGGCTTTTCACTAAGGACACAAAAAAAGCTCATCACCTTAACTTCGGAGGTAGTATGCCCCTTTTATCTTTTTTCAGCATATTTTTGTATTATCTTCCGGAAGCTTTTATCATGCTGAACTAATTTTGTGATCCAATAATTACATTGAGTGGCGTTATGAGCTAATAGAACCGATAACTGTCATAAATTCCAATTGTATCAAACTTTTTTTATTTAACCACTTCGTGGTTATACTTGAATAGCCCCGCATAGCAATGCGGGGCAGCGAGGCTAAAGTAAATTTCCCTAAACCCCGAATGGGGTTTAATATATCATATATGTACTCTTTGGTTAAAAGAGTTAAACCCCTTTGGGGTTATTGTTGCTCGTCGTCATCTACCCCGCATTGCGATGCGGGGTTATTCAGAATTTAATCCCTTCGGGATTGGTAAGGCCTTAAAAAGCAGTATAAGCTTCATTTAAGCACCTCCATAATTCTATTCTTGAATTATAAAGTCACACAAAGTCCGTTCACTAAGTGCACTAAGAAGTTCATTACCTTAACTTCGTAGGTAGGATGCTCCGTTCAGGTCAAGGATGGCACCGGAGGTATATGCAGCTTCGTCAGAAGCGAGGTAGACTATGGCATTGGCAACTTCCTCCGGCTTTGCGAATCGTTTAAGTGGAGTCTCATCCAGCAATTTTTCTTTTTCTTTTATAGTGATGGAATCGAGTCCCATATCGGTTTCTGTAAATCCGGGAGCTACGGCATTGACAATGATGTTGTATTTCCCCAGGGATTTAGCCAGGGATTGGGTAAGGGCATTGAGTCCGGCTTTGCTGGCGCCATAGGCCGGCTGGTCGGGCTCACCGCGGAAGGCACCCCGTGAGGATACATTCACAATGTGGCCATAATTTTGCTTTATCATTTTCCGTGAAACATAATAGCAAAGGTTGGCTACAGCAATGAGATTGGTATTTAAAATCCGGTGCCAGGAGCTTTTCCAGTTATTAAAATCCACTTTATTAATGGGATGAAATTCAGCAATTGCCGCATTGTTGATTAAAATATCAATCGAATAAAAATGGTGGGCAAAGCTTTCAACCAGGGTCTTTACGGCTGTTTCATCTGCAATATCATATTTCAAGAGTTGGTGACCCTGACCTTCGAGCATGTCCAGGGTTTTCTGTGCTGCAGCATCATTCGTCCGATAGTTGATTCCTACCTTTGCTCCTTTTTTGGAAAAAGCAATGGCAGTGGCCCGTCCAATACCCCGGGATGCACCGGTAATCAGTATTTTTTTACCTGTAAAGTCTTTCATCATGATATGCTTAATTGTAAAATGATATCGCAAATTACAAAAGTACGTAAACTCAATTATAGTAATTTTATTCGTGCATTGGCATAGCTGAGCTCGCTCCGCTTCGGTTCGTGGCTAATATGCTTTAGGTTTATTCGCGGACAATTACTAATATTTTATTCTTACAGGATAATCTTAAAAAAAACACCTGTGATACAGTACCACAGGCGTTTCATCGAATTATATTAAGCTATTTAATTTAAAGCGAAAAAGTCCCTTCTGGAATTTCCGTATTAATATTCAGTTCATCCACTTTTGTGGTAACCATTTGAGGCCCTACAGTTTGTTCCAATGATGTAGGAAACATTATGCCATTATATTCTTTATATTCACCATAGATGGTTTCCTGGGTCATTTCACCCATTTGAGTTTGCATGACGGCGGTGCTTTTTAATTTCAGGCCGGTCTGCGTATCGAAATATTCGGTAACCATATCACCCAGGGGGTTTATAATATTCACCCGAAAGGCTTTGTCACCATCAACTTCCTCTACCCCTTTTAATTCCAGTTTGTAGTCTTTTTCATCATATTGCAATTCCGGAAACACCTGTGCCTGCAATTTCATCCGTTCCAGGTCCTCACCGGTAACTTCCTGTTGCTGGCCCATAGCCATGGCCTGGGCTTTTTCACCGTCATACACTTGTTTTTGCATGACATTGCCTCCCATGGTTACAGACATCAGGTACTTCCCATCGGTAGTCTGAAATAATTCCATATTCAGGTCCATGCCCTGGGTGGTCATGGTGGCTTTCATGTGTAGATTCTCAATTTGTTGCAATTTTTCCCTGCCACCAATGGCATCAATATAGTTTTCAATCACTTCATCAGCAGTCATCTCACCGACAGCTGCACTGGCATCTTCCGGATTATAAAAATTTCCTTTATCATCGATGTATTCAATGGTTTCATCGAACCTGGCCAGTGGTTCTGCAATTTCATCGGCTTTACCAACCACAAAGATATAACTGCCTTCGGGCCGCATGTATTCATTGGCCATAGCCATCACATCTTCGCTGGTCACGGCATTCAGGTTCTTCAGGTAATCTTTATAATAATTTTCAGGTAAATCATAGCGTGCAATATTAAGGGCAAATTGGGCAACCGTTTCCGGGCGTTCGAGAGCGAGGGCAAAATTACCGGAACGATAATTCTTCACCCGTTGCAGTTCCTCCTGTGGAACAGGCTCTGTTTGTAAGCGTTTCATCTCCTTCAAAATCTCATACACCGCGCTATCAGTAACCTCATTCCGCACCGATGTTTGCGCCTGGAAATTACCAACCAGCCTGTCGGAATTTAAACTTGAATATGCCCCGTAAGTCCAACCATGGGTCTCACGCAGGTTGTGGAATAACCGGTATGTACCCCCACCCAATATGGTATTCATTATACTGGCTTTGATGTAATCCTCTGAACCTACTTTTAATTCTACAGGGTATCCCACATTAACAACCGACTGTACAGCGGCAGGTCTGTCGTATACAATTACGGTGTTTTCTGCAGGTGCTGTTGGCTGCTCATAATCAAATCCGGGCACATCGGAGTTTTCCCATTCTCCGAAATATTTTTTTATAAGCGGTTCGGCTTCCTTCCGGGTAATATCGCCCACAATGGCCAGGTAAGCAATACCGGGGCTGTAATATGTTTCATAATAATCCTGACACATATCCAGGGTAACAGATTCCACCGATTCTTCGGTTCTTATTTCACCGTAAGGATGATCTTTTCCGTAAAAAATCACAGAAGACAGTTCGGCAGAAAGATTATCAGGATCGTTCTTATTTGCTTTAAGGGCTGAGAGGGTTTGTTTTTTGGATTTATCCAATTCTTCCTGAGTCAAAACGGAGTTAAGGACTACATCAGCCATGAGCTCAAGCAACTTTTCGTTATGCTTTTTGAGGGCAGCACCATAGACTGAACCGGCACCTGCGTTGAGCGTTGCCCCAATAAAATCCACTTCTTCATTTAGCTGTTCTTTGGTCCGAGTTTTAGTTTTGGTTCCAATAACAGCACCGGCCAACCCTATGTACCCAACATTATCTTCTTCCAGCACCGGATCGTGATGGAAAACCATGGAATAGGATACTCTGGGTATTTTATGATTTTCTACCAGAAATACTTTTAACCCGTTATCCAGGGTAAAAGATTGGTATTCCCCGATTTGAATTTCGGGCGCAGGTCCCGGCTTAGGAGGCTTTGTGCGATCAATTTGTGCAAAGCTTAATGCAAATATGCTGAGTAATGTTATTATACTTAAAATCTGTTTCATAATATTTCAGTTTAAGGTTTGTGACTTAGTTATTTGATGTCATCTGATCTTTGGGTAAATAATAGAGAACAATCCGTTTTTCAGGTACCAGATATTCTTTGGCTACCCTCACAATGTCGTCTTTTGTGACATTCATATACCGTTCAATTTCGGTGTTAATGAGGTTTGCATCATCAAAAAACACGTGGTATTCTGCCAGGCTGGATGCCACACCGGCCATGGTAGAGTTGCTGGAGATAAAATCATTTTCTGTCTGATTTTTCAGCTTTTGGAATTCACGGTCTGTCAGTCCCTGTTCTTTGATCTTTGAAATTTCAGCTTCCATGCTTTCTTCCAGATCAGCCAGGTCAATGCCCATGTTTACCAGGCCAAGAACAATAAACAGTCCGGCATCCTCCAATCCAAAGGGGAAGGCAGCAACTTGCAGGGCTTTTTGTTGTTCGTCAACCAGTGTTTTATAGAAGCGTGAACTTTCGCCCCCTGATAACAATGTTTGCAACATGCTTAGCGCATAATAGTCATCCGTGCCCATAGGTGGCATGTGATATGCCATAAATACGGCCGGTAGCTGTATGTTATCGTAAATGGTATCGCGCACTTCTTCGGTCTGTACCGGCTCATCAACATCGGGGCGGTAAATTTCATGGCCACCATGGGGAATTTCGCCAAAATACTGTTTTACTAATTCCTTCGTTTCATCAATCTCTATATCACCGGCAACTACGAGGGTGGCATTTTCGGGTACATAAAAATGATCGTGGAATTCAATAAATTCATGTAACTGCGCCTGATCAATATACTGCACGCTGCCAATTGGGACCCATCGATAAGGATGCTCCCGGAATGCGCGGCTGAAAATCTCCTCATTAAATGACATATACGGCTGATTCTCATAACGGGTTTTACGTTCTTCTTTTACCACACTGCGTTGAGTTTCCACACCAACAGAGTCTATTTTCAATGACATTAGTCGTTCAGACTCCAGCCAGAGCGCCAGTTCGAGCTGATGGGACGGCAGCACTTCATAATACATGGTATAATCAAAGGAAGTTCCCGCATTGTTGTTCCCCCCTGCATTCTGGATGAGTTTATCAATCTCACCGCGATCAATATTCTCAGTACCTTCAAACATCAGGTGTTCAAAAAAATGTGCAAATCCGGTCCTGTCGGGTCGCTCATTTTTTGAACCCACATGGTACATAATATTCACGGCCACTACCGGCGAGCTGTTGTCTTTGTGGAGGATTACATGTAATCCATTGTCCAATTCAAATTCAGTAAATTCGATCCGGTTGGTTTGGCCATCAACCCACAACCATGAGCTGATAAAAAGCATACTCAATACATAAAGAAATTTGTTTTTCATAATTAAACGGTTTAGTATGTGGAACATAAAAACGAAAATACATTATTCTGGTAACAAAGTCACTGGAATATGGTTAAATTATCTTAAGAATTTTAATGTTTTATTACCTGACATACACAATAATCGCGTTTATTTCGTTCTTATGTAATGCCTGTAACCTTATTTAATTCTATTAGTATGCTAAGGAATTGGTTTGTTACAATAAATTTTGTTTTTTATAAGATTATTTTTGCAGTTTTTGGATAACTAACAGATACGTGAAGTTTAAAGAATTCATAGAAAATAATGCACGGGGTATTTTGGGCACATTAATTTTTCATTTGCTCTTGTTAAATGTATTTTTCATCCTGCGTATGTCGGCTTTAAAATCCGAACAGCATGTGGAAATGGCCATTGAGTTTGAAGAACTGGAAGAAAATGAACCGGTTATACCTGTGGATAAAAACAAGGAATATGTTGAGGAGGAATTACAGCAGATTGATGAAGATATGGCCAGAAACATCGCTGTGAACCGTGCAAATGAAAACCTTGCCGAAGAAATAAGCACAGAAAACTACATTGATGAGTTAAAACGTGAACTCAATATCGATGAGCTTTTTCCGGAACAGGGATCTGATGAAGAATTTTTACCTGAATTTAAAGAAGCCCGCGAGCAGGAAAAGGCAAGTGAAGAAATTACAGAATATTCCGGGCCAACACGGATAGAATATTACCTGGAAAACCGCACTAAACGATACATTCATGTTCCGGTATATAAATGTGAGGGAAGTGGAAAAGTATCCCTTGATATTGTCGTGGACCAGGAGGGCCTTGTAGTTAGTGCCAATGTGGCAAAAGTACAGGGCAGCAGTTCCAATGAATGCCTGATTGATGCTGCACTGGATGCTGCAAACCGTTCACGGTTTAATACCGATTTTAACGCTCCCAAAAGACAAAAAGGAACCATCAGCTACCAATTTGTTGCGCAGTAAAAGGTAAGATGATTCACACTTTTTTGGTGAGCACAATCACCGGAAAAAAGCTAACCTGATTTAAAAAAAATCGTTTAATTAAATAAAGGAATAGAACAGCATGCATGAATTTGTAGAAATAGATATCCATCAGACAAATTCCACACCAGGCATACGATATAAAGATGGTGTTTTGGAAATAGAAGGAAAAGTCATTTCTATTAATATTGCGGAATTTATTCAGCCTTTAAGAAAAAAACTTAAAGACCAGGAAATCAATAAGAAAAAGCTAGATAAGATAAGTATTTATTTAAGATATGTTAATAGTGCAGGCAAACGGAGCATTATTGAAATCTTTAAACAAATCAAAAAATTAAAAAACGAAGGTTTAGTTGGGGAGATAGTTTGGAAACATGATGATGAGGATGAATTCATCCGCGAGTTTGGTGAAGATATTGAAGAGATCACCAACTTACGTTTCCACTATCATGTGGTGTAGTTTTTATAAAGTCAAAAAAAAAGCTGTCCGGAAATCCGGACAGCTTTTTTTTTGACAATTTATATAGGGAAATTCCTATTTCCCTTTATTTGTTTCTTTAATAAACTGGTCAAGCGCCATGGTCATGGAAGGAGCTTCAGGCAGTGGTGCCTGTAAATCCAGTCGCAACCCGGCATCTTTCACAGCTTTGGCCGTACTGGTCCCAAAGGATGCAATCTTGGTTTCGTTTTGTTTAAATTTTGGAAAATTCTGCAATAAAGAACGAATACCAGACGGACTAAAAAAGACCAGCACATCATAATTCAGTTGAGAGAGATCCGACAAATCACTGTTGATGGTACGGTAAAGAATGGCTTTTGTGAACTTAAATTTATTCTTCTCCATGAGTTGAATCACATTGCCCTTATGTTGTTCTGACAAGGGTATTAAATAATTCTCATCTTTATGTTTTTGCATTACATCAATAAGATCCTCAAATTTTTTACTCCCGAAAAAAATCTTTCGCTTACGGTATACTATATATTTTTGCAGATAAAAAGCGATGGATTCGGTCTGACAGAAATATTTCATGGCATCTGGTACCGTATAGCGCATTTCTTCAGCTATTCTGAAGTAGTTATCTACAGCCGTTTTACTTGTAAAAATTACTGCCGTATGTACTGAAAGGTCGATGCGTGATTTTCTGAAATCTTTCACTGAGATTCCTTCGACTTCAATAAACGGACGAAAATCAATTTTTACATTATTTTTTTCAGCTAAATCAAAATACGGCGACTTCTCAGACGTAGGTTTAGGTTGCGAGACAAGAATTTTTTTTATCTTCAACTTCCTGCAGTTTAAATTAGACAAGTAGCTAACTGTTTTTAAATCAAAGAGATAGCTAATTTAATTATTATCAAAACCGGTAAAATTTCAAGGGTACAAAAATACAAAATCCATTGGAATTTAAAAGCATGATG
>CAZZBU010000145.1:0-8218 GCA_964652315.1 uncultured Bacteroidales bacterium | reverse complement strand
AAATCAAATAAAAACAATGAATTTTTAACGCAAGATTTCCCTCAGGTTGGTGTCTAAAGAAAAATGAGACGAAGCGAAAGGTTCTCACAAACAAGAGAATTCATTTGCATTAAACTAAAGTAACATGAGAGGTATGATGCGTTGCCTTTTTATCGGTACGTTTCTTCTAACAGCTTTACAGCATGGAGAAGCACAACAAGGTAACCGTTCAGGAAGACAGGAAGAAGTTTCTCTGACCGGAGTATTAGTGGATTCGGGTGATGCTGTTCCACTTGCAGGGGCACATATTTTGCTCATTCACATCAGGGATACTAGCCGAATATATCAGACAGTCACGGATCCCAATGGAAAATTTTCAATATATCTGGCCCGCGGCAGGTACAATCTCAAAGCTACTTTCGTGGGGTACCAGACACTCACCCTTGACGGTGAAAAGGCGGTCAGGGCATCATCCGATCATAACGATGCCGGAACACTACGGATGGTAAAAGGTACATATCTTGAGGAAGCAGAGATTACCAGTCATAGATCAACTACCCGGATAAGGGGCGATACGCTTGACTTTGATGCACAAGCTTTTAAAGTTAATCCCGATGCAAATGCTGAAGATCTTATACGGAGGATACCTGGTATCAACGTGGATGGTGATAGGGTTGAGGCACAGGGCGAGGATGTTCAAAAAGTTCTGGTGGATGGCCGCGAGTTTTTCGGTGATGACCCTTCTATCGCCCTTCGCAATCTTCCGGCAGAAATTATCGAAAGGGTTGAAGTGTATGACCGAATGAGTGACCAGTCCGATCTAACCGGTTTTGATGACGGGCAGAGAAGCAAAACCATAAATATTGTAACAAGGCTTGATTCAAGGAGGGGGCAGTTTGGAAGGGCCTATTTGGGATATGGAGGCGATGAACGATACCAGATGGGCCTCTCTACAAATATTTTCAGGGAAAACAGCCGTATCTCAATACTGGGTATGAGTAATAATGTTAACGAGCAGAACTTTTCGCGTGAAGATATTATAAGCCTTTATGCCGGGGCTATAAGAGGTGGCAGAGGTGGCGGAGCTGGAAGAGGAATGGGGCGTGCTGCACAGAGAAGTGGCGGATCGGAAATATCAACCATGGAACATGTGTCGGACTACCGGATACAGGAAAAATACGGTGACAATAAAACCCATGCCCTTGGACTGAATTACAGCGATGCATGGCTCAACAATAACCTGGAACTCACTGGTAGTTACTTTTATAATCTATCCGATAACTATACCGATCAGTTCACCGACAGGCAGTATTTTATGGACGAATCCGATCGGCAGTATTATCAGGAGGACAGCGAGTCAAACAGCAGGAACAGCAATCACCGTTTAAATGTTCGGATGACGTGGGACATTGACAATAAAAATTCTTTGATATTTCTCTCGAAAATGATCATGCAAAGCAACACTGCCGACAGTCACATGAATGCCCTGAACCTGCTTGAAGATAATCATCTTTTAAGCACGTCCGAAATTGGTTATGATTCTGATCTGAGCGGCTATAATTACAGCAGTTTGCTAATTTACAGGCATCGGTTTGAAAAGACCGGCCGCACAATCTCAACAAATTTAAGTGCAAATTTCAATGATAATCTAAGTCTGCATTACCTGGATGCCCTTAGTGACTATGTTAACGGTGAAGATGATGAAGGACTGGGTGAGCAAGCGCTCAGTGATTTTCTCAGACAAAGATCAGATTCTAAAACCATCAACAGAAACCTGTCATCCAACATAACCTATACTGAACCATTAGGTGAAACAGGTTTACTGCAGGCAGGTTACCATATTCGGCTGATGGGTAATGAGAATAACAGGATAACAAACAGTTGGGATCCGGACACCGGATCATACCTTGATTTTGAACCCGGGTTATCCACCAGCCTTATCAGCAACTACCTGACGCATCGGGGCTCGCTGGGATACCGGTTTAGCAGTAAAAAGCTTAACCTGACCCTGGAAATGGCGTATCAATATGCTTTATTGTCAGGAACCCGGGAGTTCCCTGATGTTTTTACCCTGCCCAAAAGGGAATTCCAGAATTTTTTACCCCGGGTAATGCTAATTTATACTATTAAAAAGGGGAAAAGCCTTCGGTTTAATTACCGTACCAGTACCAATCCTCCTTCTGTAACCCAGCTTCAGGAATCAGTTGATAATTCCAACCCCGTGCTCCTTTCTTCCGGAAACCCCAATCTTGATCACAGTTACAGCCATTTTTTTATGGCACGTTACAAAACCACAAATATCGAAAGGTCAACCAATTTTTTTGCTGCAGTTTTTGGAAATATTTCCGGTGATTATATCGGCAATTCCATAATGATTGCCCGTGCAGACACGATCCTTTCAAATGGGTATGTTCTTAAAAAAGGTTCTCAATTCTCACAACCTGTAAATCTTGATGGTTTCAGAAATATCCGTTCACATATCTCGTACGGATTCCCGCTGAGGTACATAAAGAGCAACCTCAGCCTGACAAGTGGCCTGGCCTGGGTGCGACAGCCCGGTCTTGTAAATGATCGTTGCAATATAGCCAATACCTACACCACCATGGGAGGTTTTATTCTCTCGAGCAATATAAGCCCTGACATCGATTTTTCACTTTCCTTTAATGCCGGTTATAACATCGTTGAAAATACACTTCAGCCCCAACTTGACAACAATTATTTTTCTCAGAAAAGCGGTACACGGCTAAGTTTCATCTTTTTAGACAACTGGGTATTCAGAAGCGATGTGGGTTACCTAATGTACCGGGGGCTCGGTGATGAGTTCAATCAGGATTTTATTTTGTGGAACATGAATGTTGGCAGAAAGCTGTTTCAAAAGAATCTTGGTGAAATAACCCTTAGCGTATTTGACCTGCTCGATCAAAATAAAAATATCATAAGAAATGTTTCCGATTTATATGTCGAAGATTTGCGTACAAATCAATTGTCACGTTTTTTTATGCTGACATTTACATATAATCTCCGGAACTTCAAGGTATAATGACATAGGGCAAAGGTTGAATTAAATCTGGAAATGCATAAATTGGAATATATAGGACGCAAATAAAATTTATCGGGAAGCAAAAAGGCTTGAATAAGTTTGGGCTAAAAGAACTTATAGAAAGTTGCCATGCTTCACATGAGATAAAAAATTCCTAAACGGAAGCATCAGTATCATCTTTTCTTGTTTGTAAAATGAGTAATTAGTATATTAGTATAAGGACATAACAATGGAGTATTACCCGTATGATGGAACTACCGGAAAGATTGAAAACGCCATTAGCTGATCAGTAGGTGGTACATATTAAAAGAAAAGTAAGTAACTAACTAAAAACGATTTGATAATGAGACTAAAAGCTGCAATGCATCCTGTTATGATAATCATGATGGTTTGTTCTCTAACCACATTAAAAGCACAAAAAATTGAAGGAGAACTAAAACAATGGCATAAGGTAACCCTGATTTTTGATGGGCCTGAATGCTCCGAAACGGATGAGTACAATCCGTTTTTCAATTATCGGCTTAATGTTTTGTTTGAACATAAAGCATCCGGAAAGAAATACACCATTCCTGGTTATTTTGCTGCTGATGGAAATGCGGGAGAAACTTCTGCCACCTCCGGCAACAAATGGAAGGTCCATTTTGCCCCTGATGAAACTGGAGAATGGAATTATTCGGTAGAGTTTGTAAAGGATGAATGGGCTGCCATTCGAAATTGGAGAGAGAAGGATTTACCAGGCGGAGAATATATGGACGGGAAATCCGGTAAAATCACCATTTCATCTACGGATAAAACCGGTAAAGATTTCAGGGCTCATGGGCGTTTACAGTATGTAGGCGAGGGCTATCTTAAGTTTGCTGAAACAGGCGGATATTTTTTCAAATGCGGTCCCGATTCACCGGAAAATTTTTTATCCTATTATGCTTTTGACGGCGATTTTGTAAACGATGGTCATAAAGATAACCTGGTAAAAAAATGGGAGGCTCACCTTAGAGACTGGAAAGAGGGAGATCCTACCTGGAAGAACGGTAAAGGGAAGGAAATAATCGGTGCAATGAATTATCTAGTTTCTAAAGGAATGAACTCGGTATCCTTCCTGACCAATAATGTTAACGGTGACGACCGCAATGTTTTTCCTTACATTGATTATGATACCTGGGATCGGTTTGATTGTTCTCGCCTCGACCAGTGGGAAATTGTTTTTACTCATGCCCAGGAAAACGGCATTTTCCTTCATTTTAAAACCCTGGAACATGAAAACCAGGGATTGCTTGATAATGGGGCCATTGGCGCTAATACGAAATTATATTACAGGGAGTTGATTGCCCGTTTTGGACATCACCTGGCATTAAACTGGAATTTATGCGAAGAGATCGGCGACTGGGCAGATCATGGGACCCCTTCCATGCCACTGGATGTAAACCAACGACGGGCTTTATCGGAATACATTTACGATACCGATGCTTATCATCATCATATGGTTATACATAATGGCGAATGGTTTACTCCTATGTACGGCGATCAGTCGAAGCTTACCGGAGCGTCTCTTCAAACTAGTCGCGAGGATTTTAGCCTTGTACATGATCAGGTTTCACGGGTTATTATTGAAGCGAAAAACGCCGGCAAGATATGGGCTGTAGCCTGTGATGAACCGGGTGATTACCGGTATGCCCTGATTCCTGATGAAGTTAATCCTGATCATTTTAATGCCCGCACAAATGGATTGTGGGGAGCTATGCTGGCCGGGGCATGGGGTACCGAATGGTATTTTGGATATGAATATCCGCATTCCGATTTAACTTGTGAAGATTGGCGTAGCCGAGATCTTTTCTGGGACATGGGAAAAATATGCCTCGATTTCTTTTACAATAACAACGATATACCGGTAAATAAAATGACTGAAAAAGATGAGCTGATTTCATCGGATGGCGATTATTGTTATGCTTTGGAAGGAGATACCTATATTATTCTGCTGAAAAACGGAGGAGAAAGCACCCTTGATTTAAAAAATAACAAAGATAAATATTCTGTTGTGTGGTACGATACCCGAAATGGTGGTGAGTTGCAAACAGGTGAAGTGAAAAGCATCCAAGGTGGAGGTAAAAAATCTCTGGGATTGCCTCCCAATAATGTGAATAAAGACTGGGTAGTATTGGTAAGGAATATCAGACAATAAACAATGTGAAAACGAATCATGTCCCGCCAGGTACCTGGTATTGCAAGGGCATTTGTTCACAGGAACCCCGTATTTTTCTCCTGGATGAACCTTCCTGTAACCTCGATTTGAAAAACCAGCTTCATAATCTTCATACCATTCTGTAATTGTAGATTTTTTTTTACAAGTGAGCTGTTTTTCGTAACGTTTAAAAAAATAACATGAGTCCGAAAATCTCATTTTCGGATACCTGTATTAAATCCCCGTATTGTAATTAGCTATATAACAGTTGTTTGGTTAGGTTTAATCCGTGACCAACTGATCTTTTTGAGATAACTAAAAATAATTGGCACGTTTTTTTAAATTGAAAATTCTGTTTCGCAAACCATTAATAACTAAGTTTTTTATGGCTGAAAGAGGAAATACCCGCTCAAGGTCGAACGATAAAAACCATAGGCATAGTATAAGAAAAATGCCAGATATCGATAGTATGTCCTACGAAGAACGGAAGGAAAAACTCTTGATGCACCATAAAGACATACTTTGGATCTACTGGTTAGTAATAATTCTTGGGGTTTGGATGATTTTATCCCCGCTTACGTTCAGCTATGGGAAATCAGTAATATTTCCCGGCGGTGACAGAAGCCTGTGGTTAACCAACGAAATGAGGATTGTTGTCATGAAGTGGAGCGACATCATCAGTGGGGTATTTTTAATTATCTTTGGATGGCGTTCACTCGTTCCCAACCGGCCGATTAGCAATTGGATGATATGTGTAACAGGCATCTGGATTACTACGGCCCCCTTATTTTTCTGGGCGCCAACAGCGGCTGCCTATTTAAATGGTGTTATTGTGGGGGCACTGGCTATTGCTTTGAGTGTTATCATTCCGGGAATACCCAACCTGGTTATGTTTGTCCACAAAGGTCCTGAAGTACCACCGGGATGGTCCTACAACCCTTCGAGCTGGCCCCAGCGTGGAATCCTTATTTTACTTGCCTTTGCAGGCTGGATGGTATCGCGCTACCTGGGTGCTTACCAAATGGGATTTATCAATCAAATATGGGAACCCTTTTTTGGTGATGGAAGCAAAAACGTACTTTTATCTGATATTTCCCACAGCCTGCCGGTTTCCGATGGTGCTTTGGGTGCCTATGCCTATACGTTTGAATTCCTGATGGTTTGGATAGGCGCCCCAACCCGCTGGCGTACTATGCCGTGGATTGTGACCATATTCGGCATCCTTGTCATCCCGCTTGGACTGGTGCATATTTTCCTTGTTATTTCACAGCCGGTATTAATCGGGCAATGGTGTACCTTATGCCTGTTGGCAGCGGCGATAATGCTGCCGATGATCCCCCTCGAAGCCGATGAAGTAATTGCCAACATACAACATTTAAAAGAGGCGGTTGAAAAAGGAGAAAATTTCTGGTATGTTTTCTTTACCGGAGGAGGTCCCACCGAAGTAAATACTGATGTAAGGTCGCCGCAAATAGCCGACCTTCCTGTCAAACCTGCTGAGGTAATGAAGTCATCGGTGTGGGGGATGAGCGTACCCTGGACGCTGGCAGTCTCTACTGTGCTGGGGCTTGTATTGATGCTCGTTCCGGGAATATTCAACGTTTCAATAGATAAAATATCTGCAAATATCTGCCATCTCGGGGGTGCACTGGTTATTGTAACTTCTGTAATCAGTATGGGTGAAGTCCTAAGAAGGGCGAGGTATTTTAATATTTTACTCGGAATTATCATTTTGATTGCGCCCTGGATTTTTGGCGATGCAAATCCAGGATTATTAGTAAGCACAACCATTGCAGGACTGGCGCTGATTCCACTGGGTCTGTCCAGAGGTCCGGTGAGAGAAAAATATGGGTTCTGGGATAAATATATTTCATAAATAACGATTTGAGGGTTTGGTGATTAAGAATATAAAACAATAATTAAATGGAACAATACAAACAAAATTCAGGATACCCGGAAAAAGAATTAATAATAGTTACAGGCAGCAGTGGCCTGCTGGGAAGGAATATAATTAATAAACTAATTAACAAATATCAGTTGGTTGGGCTTGATAAGTTTGGCAATCCTTATCCACCACGCGAAGTGGAATGGGTGTGTTTTGATATTACCTCTGAAGATAGCATCCGGACAGCCATGGAGCGCATACGGTATGTGTATGGAGACAAAATTGCTTCGGTAATACACCTGGCTGCCTATTACGATTTTTCGGGAGAACCCAGTCCCCTATATGAAGAAGTGACTGTAAAAGGCACCGAAAATTTCATTAAGGTACTGCAGGATTTCGATGTCGGACAATTTGTGTTTTCTTCCACCAACCTTATTTACAAACCTACCACTCCAGGCGAAAAGATTGATGAAGACTGCCCCCTGGAACCCAACTGGGACTATCCGGAATCCAAAGTGGACACCGAACAGTTAATCAGGGAAAACAGAGGAAATATTCCCGCGGTGATGTTACGACTGGCAGGTGTGTATGATGATGAATGCCATTCCATCCCAATTTCGCACCAAATACAGCGCATCTACGAAAAACAGTTTACCAGCCATTTTTTTTCCGGCGATGTAAATCACGGGAATGTATTTGTGCACATGGAAGATTTACTGGATGCCATTGAAAAAACGGTAGATAAAAGAAATGAGCTTCCCGAAGAAGCAGCCATTAATATTGGTGAAGCTGAAACCCCGAGCTACAAGGAATTACAGGATAATATTGGTAAGCTTTTGTTTGGCAAAACCTGGGAAACTTATGAGGTACCGAAACCTTTGGCCAAAGCAGGTTCGTTTGGTATGAATATCTTTGGAGACCCCTTTATAAAACCATGGATGATAGACAGAGCTGACGATCATTACGAACTGGACATTACCAGAGCGAAAAATCTGTTGGATTGGGAACCCAACCATTCCCTGTTGGAAACCCTTCCGTTGATGATCAAAAAGTTAAAAGAAAATCCTGAAGACTGGTATAAGGAAAATAACCTGAAAATTCCTTCATAACTGGAAAAGGAAGAATAACGGTTAAACAA
>CAZZBU010000144.1:6584-8276 GCA_964652315.1 uncultured Bacteroidales bacterium | reverse complement strand
GTTGCCTGAAATCCGGGAATCCGCTTTCTGTCCATTTTACCACCCGTGCGCGTGTCGCCCGGTTAGGATCAGCCAGTTCGTGTCCCTCAATTTCTTTATAATCCCTGGCATGATAAATCATTATCACGGTTTCTCCATCATCGGCTGTGGTAAACGAATTATGTCCCGGGCCAAAGCGGCCTAATTTTTCATTGGTATAAAAAACCGGACCAGGCGATTTGTGCCAATTGGATTCATCCAGCAAATCGGCTTCCGCATCTATCCATAATAAGCCCATGCAATAGTTGTGGTTGGTAGCGCTGGCTGAATAGGATACGAATATTTTTTCATTTCTTTTGATGACTGCGGGACCTTCGTTCACATTGTATTTCATCCGTTCCCAGTTAAATTCAGGTTTAGTCAGAATCACTTCAGGTCCGGTCAGTGTTGACGGGTTGCTCATTTTCGACAATACCAATGCAGTCCCATCACTTTCCGGTACGCTCTGAGCCCAGATCAAATATCGTTTGCCCTTGTGTTCAAAAGAGGTAGCATCCAATGAAAAAGAATCGTAATCCGTTATTATCCTACCTTCTTCCTTCCATTCCCCTTCCATGGGATTTTCAGATGCATTGGATAACACCCACATCCTGATTTTCCAGATGTCTTCAGTTTCACCCGCGGCAAAATAAATATACCATTTCCCATCAATCCGATGTAATTCCGGAGCCCATATGTGGTGCCCCATCACTCCTTTTTCATGCTTTTCCCATATCGTTTTTTCCTCCGCATCCTTTAATCCATTAATGCTCATGGCCCTTCTTATTACAATTCTGTCATATTCCGGTACGGTAGCAATCAAATAATATTTTCCATCGTCCGTTTTCCATACCCAGGGATCAGCGCGTTGTTCAGCGATGGGGTTATCAAACTTAATATTTTGAGAAACAGCAGAATAGAAACTTATCAATATTAGAACAATACCTACAGTTAAAAACCTTACGAAGTTCATTCTTGAGCTTTTAGAAGTTTATGTAAATTTTTCTAAAAATAAACATAAATACCATACCATAGTTCCTGACCTGCTGGATTTTCAATATTAACCAGGATCATTTTTTATATCAAATTAATCTGATTTTAAATAAACAACAAACCAATATATCTAGATGTTTTTACCGAACAATCATTGTAAAGTACTGATAAATAATATAATATTGTTTAGTATAAACATTTTTCTACTTGATGTAGTTATACATTTATAAAAAAATTCTATCAGAAGTCTAAATAACCTAATATGAAATCATATATTCCATTCTATGTGCTTTTGGGGATCATCCTTCTAATCATCACTGGATTTGCTATCCATGCTGTTTACATGGATCCAAAAGGCCAATATTCGTATGATGACTTTGAAACACCGAAATATTGCAATCAGTGCCACAGTGATTTTTACCAGCAATGGGATCAGGCTATGATGTCGGAAGCCTATACCCACCATTGGGATGAAATTGAATATTTCAAGCTGGCTGTGGCTCATTCAGAAAATGACCCGGATATGAAAGGCGTACATGAGGGGTGTAATGGATGCCATGCTCCTCTGGCTTATGCTGCAGGTGACATCCCCCCTCCCCGTCCTGAGGAAGGCAGTCGTGCCAATGAATCCGTATCCTGTGATTTTTGCCATGTTATAACAGGTTATGAAGGCGATACCCC
>CAZZBU010000144.1:0-6484 GCA_964652315.1 uncultured Bacteroidales bacterium | reverse complement strand
GGAATGACGGCCAAAATGGGTGCAAAATACGATGATGTGAAACTTCATCTTTTTCATGGGGCACATGATCCGGGTAAACTGCGGGGTGTGGTTGAAATAAGAATTTATCCTGATATCCAGGAAATCATACCCGGCGAACCCGTTGTAATCGATGTAGCCTTGTTTAATCAAAAAACCGGACATAAGTTTCCTACCGGGTCGGTTGAAGATCGTATTGTATGGTTGCATGTTGAAGCAAAGGATGCTGCCGGCAATGTGTACCATCTTCCGGTGGATAAAAAAGGGTTCGAAGGTGAGGAATACACCATCGCCAGTGATGTTTTGGCTTACCAGGATATGGGTGTGCCTCTTGGAATAGATAATTTTGAAGGCGTTCGTCGAGAAGATGTCCCCATCGGTGACCGGATTTTCCGCATGCCCTATTTTGATCCACAGGGCAGGATGACCATTATGCAATGGAATACCGATTCGCTTGGTGTGGATTACCGTTTTGGTCCACGGGAAACAAAAATGGAGACCTTTACCTGGGAGGTACCCTTTGAAGTGGAACCCGGAAAACTCACCATAACCGCTACCATGAATTACAGGTTACTCGTTAAACCGGTTGGTGAATTCCTGGAAGTTCCTGAAGAAGAATATGACATTCACGAGGTTAACAGGCAAATGGTATCCGTGGAAGTTATTCCTTAATGCACAAAAATATCTTTCTATCCATCGCAAATAATTAAAAATTATAAAATATTAACCCGAGGAGCAAAAGTGGTAACTAAAAAATAACGTTATGAAAGTTCTAAAATCATTTTTCCTTACAATCCTTATCCTACTTACGATTGGTGCGTTCAAAACCGATGCCATTCCGGCATTTGCCCGAAAATACAGGATTAGTTGCCTTACCTGCCATGCGCCTTCCACACCAAAATTAAAAGCCTATGGCGATGATTTTGCCGGTGATGGGTTTCGGCTGGAAGATTATGAAGCACCCAGATATTATGTAGAAACAGGAGATGAAAAACTATCCTTAATTCGCGATTTTCCACTTGCGGTGCGTATGGACGGCTTCGTGAAATATAATTTTGCAGCCAAAGACAAAACTGATTTTTCAGCCCCTTATCTTGTAAAATTATTATCAGGAGGTGATCTTTCTGAAAACATTTCATACTATTTTTATTTCTACATGGATGAACGCCGTGAAGTAGCCGGAGTGGAAGATGCTTATTTAATGTACAACAATGCTTTTGGTCAGGATCTGGACATTTACCTTGGACAGTTTCAGGTATCCGATCCATTGTTTAAGCGTGAACTTCGCATGTCGCTCGAAGATTACCGGGTGTATACAGCTCAGATTGGTATGTCACAGGCAAGCCTGAAATACGATAAAGGGGTAATGATAACCTATGGCTTACCCACCTCCACTGACATTATTTTTGAAGTAGTGAATGGGAACGGCTTGCCTGAAGCCGACAGGTTTCATGTGTTCGATAAGGATAAATACAAAAGCTTTGTAGGACGCATCTCACAGGATATTGGTGATTTTTTGCGAGTTGGATTTTTTGGGTATTATGGAAAAGAAGACATGACAAATGCTGATATTTTGAACAGTACAACCATTACGAATGAAGTCATGTTCCTGGGACCGGATTTAACCTTAACCTTTGGGGATAAAATCGAGATAAACGGCCAGTACATGAGGCGAACGGATGATCAGGTATACACGAATCCGGGAAGCACTGTTGCCCTTGAGGACATACAAACAGATGGGGTTCTTGGTGAAATTATTTACAGTCCAAACGGTGATGACAGCGACTGGTACGCCCTGGGGATGTACAATTTTGTAGAATCAGATTTTAGTCCGGCTGATTACCAGTCAGCAACGTTTCATTTTGGGTACATGTTTCGGCGGAATATACGGCTGGCAGCTGAATATACACAAGTATTTACTAACCCGGATGATGCCTTTGGGCAGGTATCGTTTGGATTTGTATCAGCGTTTTAGGAAGAAGGAAAGTAAGAAGTAAGAAGTAAGAAGTAAAAGGTGAAAGGTGAAAAGTAAAAAGTAAAAAGCAAAGTCCGGTGTTTCCATAATATTAGATATGCTGACAAAAGGAATCTGACTTTTCAATCATGGAATAAAGCATTCTTCCAATAGATGCACAAAGTTCAGTAAGTGATTCATGTTCTGTTTTATTAATATAACTACATTCAAGAGATATATCAATCCAATGTTGGGTTTCTAACTGTTCTGCATGGGAATCTGTTAACTTAAGGACAAAATGCTTATTATATCTCCTTTTACCCCATGCTTCTGCTATTTGTGCTCCTACAGATCGAGATGAACGTCTAATTTGATCAACAAGTGAGTATTTTTCCTCTTTGGGAAAATTGCTGGTAATTTCGAAAATAGTTTTTGAAAGAATCCTGGATTTTTGATAGACTTCTAAATCATTATAATCTTTAGCATAAGCCATATTTTTTAAATTTAGAGATGTATATAAAATATTAAACGGTCAACCTTATTCAGGCATTGTCAACTTCTAACTTTTTACCTTTTACTTTTTACCTCTCACCTCTTTTTACCTCTCACCTCTTCTTACCCAAAATCACAAACTCCACCCTCCGATTCATCTGCCGGCCTTCTTCTGTGTCGTTGGTAGCAACTGGTTTAATTTCTCCAAACCCTTTGGTTAAAAGCCGTGTCAACGAAATTCCGTGATCATTCAGATGGGCTTGTACTGCCCTGGCCCGGGCCAGTGATAGTTGCATGTTATATTCATCCGACCCAACTGCATCGGTATGTCCCTGGATTTCAACACTGATATCAGGATTTTTCTTCAACCACTGAAAAATTCTATCAAGCTCATCTGCGGAAGATGGTAATATTTCTGATTTAGCAAACTCGAAAAATACCCCCTGACTGTGAAAGCTATTTCCCGGTTCTGTCCGTGTCAGCCAAATGGTGCGATGGATGGTGTCCGGGAATTGATTGTGGGTTAAATCAATGGACTCGCTGCTTGAAATATATCCTTCTTTTTCAGCATGGAAAAGGTAATTACCACCTGGAAGTAATTCAACATTGAAAATACCGGCTGAAGTGGATGAATCCTGATGCACTCGATTGCCGGTTACAATATTCCTACATAACACCAGTGCTTTGATAACGCTGGAATCCACGGTGCTTTTTGTAATGCCTGATAGCACGATTTTTGACTGCCCCACTCCTTCTCCGAACAGCCTAACCATAACAGGTTTTGGAAGCCTTGAAACGGTAATTTTAAATGCACCATTGCGCCGCCCCGCATACCTGGGAGAAAATCTTAATCGAAGCGTCAGGGATTCCTTTGCCTGGAGCAATATTGGAAATACTGGTTCCTGCCGTAACTTAAAATCGCCCTGACCGGCTATTTCAAGATTGCTAATTTGAATCTGTTTTTCTGAAATGTTTGAAATCACGATTAGAGCCGTGTCTTTAGCCTCATTGAGTTTTACCTTTCCGAAATCGATGTCCTTCTGGTTGGTTTTAATGGGGCTCTTTATTCCCTGGCCAGTTATTTTTGTGTACAAATAACCACCAGGTGTTTTAATCATTAGCGTATCCGTAAATGGTCTGGATTCCGGCGGTGAAAATCTTAGTTCAATTGGCAAGGTCTTTCCTTTTTCGATGGTATAAGGACCGGGATGGCTCACAATTTCAAACGGTTGAGTCAGCCTTTGAAACTCCAGGGATTCAACCATAACAACGAAGGGCGTTTGGTTCTGAATGAAATCAGGCACGACGCGCTCCACCATCTGCCCTACTGGTACTTCACCAAAATCATATTCAGGAATAACATCGGGTTTGGGTGCAATCACTGAAAAGGTATCTGAAATACCGGCCTCGGTGATGGAAGCAGGTTCCAGTATGGAAACACTATAATTCGAATTAATTATAAATATTTGATTATTAACACTATAAGCTGCTTTATTTATTAGTTCTTTATCCTTGTTAACAATTCCGGCCACACTCCCATTATCAGTCGTAAACAACTTCCCATGTCCATCCTGAATTACACATAGTTCATTGCCTGATGGCGACATGGATAAATCATCAACGATTTTCAATGGAATGCTCACCAATTGTTTGTTTTTACCCAAATCGCAGACAACCAGACTGGTATCGGTAGTAAAATAAAACCGGTTTCCGTGATAAGAAAAATTAAAATACTTTGGTTTGGTGAAATCAACTACTTTCTGCTGATGCTCCAAATCCCATAATGCAATTTTCCGGACACTGTTAAAGATCAACACATGACGGCCTGTGGGACTAAAGCGGATAAACCCGGCATCATTCATGTCGAGCACGGTTTTACCTCTCCGGGTTTCAATGATGCCACGCCAGTCAGGTTGTTCAATATAAATAAAGGTTCCATAAGGTGAAGCAAAAGCTTTCTGAACCAATTGTCCCTTGCGTGTTAACCGTTTCATTTTCCTGCTGGATGTATTGTAAATATCCAGGGAATAATTCTGGTTTAGCAGTACCACATGTTTCTGATCGGCACAAAAAGCAGCGTGTACAGGGTAATCATCACCATGGGCTAATTCAATCATATTGCCTGTATTCAAATTTCTTATGACCAGCGACTTATCTGCACGATGAATAACATCGGATGGCAACCGGTACTCATCACCATATAAGGTAGGGAAACAACCAAAAACCTTAAACCGTGAAGGTTGAATGAAATTTTCCGATCGGTTTTCGAAGATGCTTTTCTGACGAATCATGGAGCCTGAATAGGAAAAGACTGATCTGGAATCCTGCGAAAAATACATAAAATCAGCCTGTGCATCCCGGAATGTATTCAATGGCCGGGTGGAGTTTGTTGACCAAACCCTGGTCATTCCCACATTATCACGCGTAAGTATCATTGAACCATCGCCGGAAATATCCATAATTTCAGTATGCCTCAAATTGCCGGGCAGGGTAAGTTTCTCTTCATAAGCAGCATTATCTTTTGGAATAGCCATTACCTGGTAATCTGAAGCGCTATCCATCGGCACAGTCCAGGGATAATGCAGGCCGGTGGCATCTGCAATTTTTTGCCATGGTCCAGTATTTTTTTTGTAGAACAGGCTCACCGGCATCAATGGGCTGACGCCGGTCCATTGTATACTTGTATCTGTGCCAACAGCATACACATCGTTCTTTTGTGGATGAACAACCTGTATCTTACCAGATTCACCAAAATCCAGCCTGAAGCCTGCCCGGTAAAGGCAATTGCTGGTGGAAAAATTCAGGTGAATGGACGAGCCGGGCGGTTGATTTATGGGAAAATTTATCTTAACAGGTACCTGACTGCCTTTGTCAACTAAAAATGGGACTTCAGGGGCATCCAACTCTATTACACCGGCTTTATCCATAGCAATATCCGTGATTTCAATGGAAGTATGAGGTGCATATAAGGTTATAGTCCGGTGAATTATCGAGTCGACAGGTTTTTGCCGCACAAATAAATCCGGTGGCATCACCATGAGGCGGTTAACAGAATCAACAGGCAGGAAATACTCAAAGCTTACCGGAGTTCCTCTTGCCTTAAGATGTACACCTTTCCTTTCATCGCAGGAACCTGGGGTAAACCAACGGATAATGCCATAATCCGTGGCAGACAGATGACGATAGAGGTTTTTATAGATAGCCCTTGCCATGCCGGCATCATTTACTTTAGGAAACACATCTCCCCCTGTACCGTATGCAATGGACTTCAATACAGGCGGCATCGCCAGTTCAATAGTCGAACAAAATACTGTAATGTTATCTTCTTTTGCTTTTTCAAGTACTTTTTCCTGATCAACAGAACCCAGGCCATCAGTCATAAAAACCACTACCTTTTTATACCTGGCAGTTTTCATCACCTCAAATACACCAGAATATTCAGAAGTGAAAGCCTTGGTATAACTGGTTCCCCCTGACTGACTAATCCCTTCTATGGTTTCATTGATTTGAGCATGGTTTTGTGTGAAATCACTATCCAGATAAGATTCATCATTAAAGGTAGTTATGGCTATTTCCGATTCCTGGAGATCCATCTCCTCCACGAGGCTGCGGGCTGCTTCGCGTGCAATAGACAACCGCTTCTCATTCATGGACCCGGAAATGTCAAAAACAAGCAGTATGGAATACCGGGAAGCATATTCAGCCGGGTTGCTGACATAAACTACTTCACAGGTGTCCCCGTTTTCAGTAACTTCAACATCTTCAAGCGTTAAATCAGTAACTTTTGCTCCGGTAACATCGGTTAAAGCATAGCGTGCCTGAATGACCGGATAATCGTCATTGTTCAGCTCAAGAACATTCAATTCCTGGGCATGAAGGAAGGGAAAAAAACCCAGAAAGATTAAACAAAGGATAATCCTGGAAAAATCTGTAAAGCGAGGTATTATTTTTATGTTAACCACGGTAAGTTTAGATAACAATTTATGAGTATATAACCGAAAGTAGCGGTTAATATTGTTA
>CAZZBU010000143.1:0-8378 GCA_964652315.1 uncultured Bacteroidales bacterium | reverse complement strand
ATTCAATGGTGTTTTGCATCCATTTATAATATGTTTCAAAGGAAAGCTGCAGGTAGTCGTCAAACATGTTTTTATAAAACCCTATGGTTACCTGATCGGCAATTTGCGGATTAACATTTGGTCCCGAAGGCATCCATACATCAAGCGGCGTACCCGACTCAGAACTTGACGCAATGTGTAAGTACTGTCGTGTCCTGGCGTATCCTGCTTTAACGGAATTTTTATCGTTCACCGTGTAATTCACTGAAATTCTGGGCTCTAGTCCCCACTCTGTATTGTAAAACTCCCCTTTCCTGTATGAAGTTGTGTCCACTACTTCATAGTTTTTCAGGGTGTATTCATCGGTTTTCCCAATATTATTTAATACGGATAAGCGCAGGCCGTATTCCAGTGCAAACTTTCCAAGTTGTTGTTCATTGCCCACATAAAATGCGCTTTCGAGACTGTATTTTTGGGGAAAATGGAAATTGAAATCTACTGTATCTGTTTTGCCTTTGATCCGTGCCAAATCAAATTCATGATAGATAGACGACATTCCAAACCGGATGGTATTGTTCGGATTCAAAAAATATCCAAAATCGGCTTTTAAAGCCTGATCCCTGAGCTGTGCTGTCCAGTTAAACTCTGTGTATTTGGTTTCCTCATCCTCTTCCCAGGCGAATTTATTATAAATGTCATAATCGTACTGGCTTGTGATTAGGGTAATATTTGTAAACAGCTTTTTGTTTACAATGTGGTTCCAACGCAGTGTACCGGTATAATTACCCCAGCCCGGACGGAAAATGTTTTCATCATCTACGGAAAAATCTGCATTGTCCCGTCCAAAGTACCCAGATAAATAAAGCCGGTTATTAGAGTTAATGCTGTAATTGACTTTAGCATTAAAATCATAAAAGTAAACCGGCAGTTCACCCGGAACTTCTTTTGGGAACATCTTATGGGCGGCTTTTGTAAGAAGATCCAAATAGGTTCTCCGGCCCGAAAGCATGATGGAGCTCTTATCTTTTATTATGGGTGCTTCAAGTGTCAGTTTGCTCGTGATCAGGCCGATGCTTCCTTTTCCGGAGAAATTTTTGGAATTGCCATCCTTCATCCGTATGTCAATTAAGGATGATAACCTGCCACCATACTGGCTGGGAATAATGCCCTTGTATAATTCCACATTCTTTATTGCGTCATTATTGAACACCGAAAACAGGCCCAAGGCGTGAGAAGCGTTATACACCGTGCCTTCATCAAGCAATACCAGGTTTTGGTCGCGTCCGCCACCCCGGATGCTCATGCCCGAAGATATTTCACCGGTAGGCACTACGCCCGGAAGCAGTTGAAGGCTTTTTATCACATCTACCTCACCCATCATGGCCGGAATTTGTTCAATGGTTTTTGCATCCAGTTTGTCAATGCCGATTTTCGTATTGGTAACATTGCTGTTTTGCTTCTCAGCAGTTACAATCACCTCATCAAGCGCGGTTTTGGCCGGTTGAAGCTCAATGGTCTGCTGTACATCCCGGGTTAGGTCAAAAGTGATTTCTTTTTCCTCATACCCTACATAGCTGTAAACAATGGTATAATTGTCCGGCTTCAGCGTCAGTGAATAAAAGCCATAGACATTGGTTACTGTTCCGGTTGCGGTACCTTTCACAAAAATATTGGCGCCAATAAGCGCTTCACCGTTATCGCCATCCTTCACATAACCGTGAAGGGTTACCTCCTGACTAAATCCTGAAACGGAAAAAAACAGGATAAACGTCGCTATTGTTGTTTGAAATAAAGATAGTTTCATGTCATTAATTTCTGTTTTGTTTACTTAAGGACAATCACTTTCAGGGGTACCCTACCTTTTATGTAAATTTTTTACGGAAGAAATATTGAATCTGTGGCCATGGATGAAACCTGAAAATATCCCAGGGCACCATTCGAAAGGTTGCTTTGCGGATTAACAGGGTAATTATACATCGTTTCAATGCTGGCATTTGATGATAGCATCAAATCAGTGAAATAGTAAAACAATTCATGGGTTAGGGAGAATACCTGTACGGTTACCTTGTCCTTGGGCGCAAACGTATTTGATAAAGAAATTCCCCTGAAATCTTTTATATGTTCATCAGCAAGAACAATCAATCCGGAAGCACTTGCCATCAGGGTGTCATTTACAAGAAGCCTGATGCGATAGTAAGAATCAAAGTTCATGCTTGGGCGCCTCCCCCAGATGCGCACCTGATATGCCGTCTGATCCTTGTCGGAACTACTCGGTTCATAACTCATTGAATCCAGAGTTACATGAGGGGGCATATATGATGTAGCTGAATAACGTTGGCCATTCAATGTAACATTAAGTGTGTATTGCTTATGGACCTCACCACAGAATGCAAAAGAACGGTAATAACCATCAGCCGTGTGGTGGAATGTATCTGCCGGTTGGCCTTCTTCTGAAATAAGTATGCGGGCAGAGGACAGGGGTTGGCACCTAAAAGTATCTTCACTTGATGTGGTGTGCATTACCCTAACAAAACTTGCAGAAGGTACATCCGTAATAATTCCTTCAATGACCACTTGTGGCCCTCCGTCAAGAAATTCCAGTTCAGTTGTATCATCCACACAGGATACCAGCAATAATATAATTATATAGAGGCAACGGCACTGCAAGGTTATCTGAATGTTATTATTAAAAAGAAAATTTATAGGCAAATGTAGGAACAAACTGATAAAAATATACAAATCTGGGTTTGTCCTCCTGGTATTGACCGGCATCAGAAATATCAAAATAAACTACGCCCAGGGGGTTTTTACGCGCATATACATTGATGACAGAGAATGACCAGGATTGCTTCCATTTTCTGGTTTTGTTTTTTAAGGGATTGAAATCCAGGTTAAAATCCATTCTGTGATACGCCGGTAAGCGTTTACTGTTAATACCCTGAGGGGGGTAGTGTAAAAATCCATGTCCGTCAATTTCATATTTGCCTGCCGGAGCTGTATATGGCAACCCGGATTTGAACGTCCAGAGCAATTCCACATTAAAACGTTTCCCGAGTCGCAGGCCGGAGAGCAGGGTTAAGATGTGCTTGCTGTTAAAATAAGGGTCAAATGGTTTTTGATTGTTCAAAAATGATGATTGGTATCGTGAATCATTGAAAGAATAATTAGCCACAAAATGCAGGGGATCAATATTTAAATTAAGTGATGATTCCATACCAACGGAAGTTTCATCAACCGAATACATTGCCAGGGCGGCATTATTACCAAAAATGAATTCTGCATTGGGCCGGTTAAGCGCTATATCCGTAATGCTCTGATAAAATACTTCTGTAAAGAAACTGGCATTGTTATTTTCGGAGGCATAATAATAACCCAGGGAAAGATTCTTAGCCCTGGTGGGGGGAAAACTCTCATTACACGGAATTATCCTGTTCAGGGAAATGGTTATGTTATATAAATTCAATTTGTGCATAGCGTTGGAGGTATGTCCGTATGCCAGTTTAACGGATGACCGGCTGCCCGTCATCAACCGGATGCTTATACGGGGCTCAGGCAACAGGTAGGTAATTACCCCTGAAGATACAGGTTTGGTTGAATCACCAACATGAGGTATTATTTGCAGGGTATTGCCAGTGGCTTCAAAAGTCTGAGGATTTTTTCCTGTAATCAACCGGTTTCTCAATCCGGCGTTCACAATGATCTGTTTACCAATATGCCAGTTAGTCTCAATAAAAACATCATTTTCCAGAAGGTTAGACGAAGTCCCCTTATATTCCATGAAGATTGAACGCTCATCCACAGGCTTTACTGAAAATGGTTTAAACTGATGCAGACTGCCCAGGTAGCCTGCTGAAAGCTGGAAAGTTGAGTTCATGTACCATTTCAAGCTTGAGCTTATATGATAATTGGCATGGGATGTATGCTGCTCAACCAAAAAGGGGTACTCCTTGTCATAGATATTGTATGTATTTCCGGAGGTATTAAACTGTGTTTTAAGAATTAATCGGGTGTGAAAAAAATGTGTCCATTCTGCTGCGGAGGACCAAAGATTTTTCGAAATTTCACTTTCATCCAGGAGTTTGTCATTTCCAAAATAAGTGCTGACATAAAACTTGTTATTATTATTTCCCCGGTGGTCCAGCTTAAGGTTAAAATCATTAAAAAACATGTTAAGGCGATCCCCGGATGAATTCATTAAATTGAGCACATGGGCGAAATAACTTCTGCGCGCAGCAAGGATTACAGAGGTTTTATTTATAATAAGGGGACCCTCCACGGCAAGTCGTGCTGATAACAGTCCGATTCCGCCTGTTGACTGCCAGCGTTTTTTGTTGCCTTCCTTCAGGTTTACATCTACCACACCGGAAAGCCCGCCACGCATGGAGGCCGGCATAATTCCCTTGTGAATGCTCACATTTTTTATTACATCAGGATTGAAATAAGAATAAAAACCACCAAAATGGGTAACATTTGACAAAAGCGTTCCATCCATCATAAATACGGTTTGATTCGGACTGCTGCCACGGATATATATTTCCCCGGCGCTAAGTTCATTATTCGAGATACCGGCCAGGAAAGACATATCACGTATAATATCCGGTTCACCAAAAAGATTGGGTACTTTTTCGATGGTGGCGATGTTTATTTTTTCATAACTGTTTAAAACACTGAGCATCCGCTCCTCAGCCGGATTTTGGGTGATTACAGCCTCTTCAAGGGAAATCCTGGAGGGGCCCAGCAAATAATTCTTTTCAGTAACGCCGGTAATTTGTATGGTGTCCTGCACCGTATTATACCCCATACAGGAGATATGGATTACATACCGGCCTGTGTCAACCTCCAAAACATAGTATCCATCCGTATTGGTTGATGTTCCTTTCCAGATATCCCTGAGGTAGACCGAGGCACCAATAATCCCTTCCCCGTTTTGTTTGTCACGGATATAGCCATGTAAACTTAGATCCTTTTTTTTCTTTTGAGCTGTCAGCACAATTGAGCCATGTACCCATTGATATGCAATGCCACTCTCTTCAAAAAGTATATCAAGTACTTCCGGTAATGGCATGTCCTCAACCTCAATGCTTGTGTTTTTTGATAAATCAACCTTACCGGGACTGTAATAAAACCTGATGCCGGTTGAAGAAGTAATGTCGTCAATGATCGTTTCAAGGGGTTGATGAGAATAATGCAGGCTTACCTGTGGCGGTTGGCCTGAGACAGATTGCCCCTGTGCACCTAACAGGACAAAAGTAAAAACCATGCACATTAAACACCATGGGTTCATAGCCTGCAAAAATAGCACATTGCATGGTATGTTGCCTGGGAGGTTTTATTTTTTAGTGCTTAGCCATATCTTCATTTTTAAAAAGGATGATGCTGTTTGCTCTGACCTCATAGGCTATGCCGGTTGAAGTAGTCAATACATCCAGGAGTTCAGTTGCAGTGGGGTTTGAAAATTTTCCTGTAAACCGTAAATGACCAATCCCGTTTGTGACAGTAATTTTTTTATGGAGGTATTTTTCAATCACCGGGATTATTTCAAGCAGTTGTTGATTTTCAAAAATAAGTTGCCCGGTTTTCCAGGCCAGCAGGTTGGTATTTAGCTGCTTTCCTTTTTTTATGGAACCCGTTTCTGATATAACCAATTGTTCACCGGATTGTGCAATGGCATCCTTACCGGATGCAACAACCGATAACCTCACTTTGCCTTCAGTAACCATGAGGTGAGTGTTTGTATTGCTATTGTCTGACAGGTTGAATTTGGTACCCAACACACTTACATGTGCTCTATCAGTGCTTACGGTAAACGTATCACCAGGGGTTAGGGCTTTTGTAACTTCAAAATATGCTTCACCCCTGAGGTGTATATGCCTGTTATCCTTAAATTTTTCAGGGTATTTCACCGACGAGTTATAATAAAGGGTTATTGAGCTGCCATCGGGTAATTCCAGTGCTTTGACAGCATCCCCGGATGTTTCTGTAATGAATTGGGTTTGCTGATTGGAAAAGTATAGCCATCCTGCAGCAAAAAGGAGGAAAAGCAAGGCTAAACCAGCAGCCATCTTCATGACAGGAGAGGCGATAAACCCGTGCTTTTTTAGCCTGCTAAAATCTTCATTAAGGTACAAAAGGGCTTCCGGATTATCTTTATGTTTTTGAAAACGTTCCCATTCCTGATCAATATCCGGCGTAAACGCTTTGGTTTCTTCAGACATCTTCCAGATTTTTTTTGTCTGCTGGTAAGTTTTTCTGTTTTCAGGATTTTTAAGCCATCTTTTGATCGCCTGTTCCTCAACGGGATTTGTTTGTGATTGAAAGTGGCGGATTAATAAATCGTACGTATCATTTTTCATGATGATGCCCTCCTGTAATAAGTGACAAATTGAAATGCCTGAACCCTACCTTTCATAATTAAAAAAATTTATTTTCAAACCAAAAAAGCACAACCATCAGCATGGGGGCCAACTTCTCCCTTAAAAACCGTAACGCCTTGCTGATGTGTTTTTCAACAGCTTTGACACTAATGTCAAGTTCTTTGGCAATTTCTTTATTGCTGAGGCCTGATTGGCGGCTAAGGGCAAATACCAGCCGGCATTTTGGTGGTAGCTGTTCCTGAGCCCAATGCAATTGCTGCAACAATTCATTTGTTGATGATTCGGCATCGCTGGTCTGGCTATAATCAAACGTGTTTGATGCCATATCCTGATCCGAAAAATGATCCCTTAGCTCTGTTTTCTTATGCCTGCTGCTAAAGTTAAGGGCTGTATTGATCACCGAACGGTGTAAATACGCTCTTTCGGAACTGTTTATCTTTATTTTGCCCCGGTTGTGCCACAACCTGACAAACACATGCTGCACAATATCACATGCTGTATCCTCATCTTTAACAATAGCAAGCGCCACCCTGCTCAGGTAGGTAAAATTATTTTTAAATAATTGCTCGAATGTTTGTTCATTCATTTGAAATGGAGTTGAAACACAAATCTGGCTTCTTTCATTGGCAGGCAAATCTACAACTAAAATTGATATTGTACCATCTGAACAAGAGGTGTAAAACTCCTTCTGGAAAGAAAGTCCGTTCTTTGCCTGAAGAGGCATAGAAATTATATCTCATATACAAGATAATTTACTCAACCATATCATCCCTTAATAACTGCCAAAGGCATAAGTTCGACGATAACATCAACCAGATCTTTCTGGTTTTCCATGACAACATCAATATTTTTATAGGCGCCCGGCGCTTCATCAAGATCCTTGCTTGACCGGATGGCATGAATGATGCCCTGTGCATCCAGTTTAGCCTTTTCCTTTTCAAGCTTCAGTTCACGCTGGGCCTGTCGTCTTCCCATAATTCGGCCTGCCCCGTGTGAACAGCTTTCAAAGCTTTCCGGGTTTCCTTTTCCACGCACAATATAGCTTTTGGTTCCCTGCGAACCCGGGATGATGCCGGTTTCACCTTTTTTGGCGCTGGTGGCACCTTTTCGATGGACCAACACGTTGGCTCCAAAATGATTTTCCCAGGAGGCGTAGTTGTGGGCAATATTGATGAAATCCATTTTCGTAATCCCACCATGTACCTCGGTTTCAAAAGCAGCCACAATGTTATTCATCATCAACTTCCTGTTGGCAAAAGCAAAGTCAACACAGTATTGCATTTCAGCCAGGTAATCCTTTGCTTCCTGTGTTTCAACAGGCAGAAACGCCAGTTGCCATTTTGAAGGGATGCTTGAATGCCATCTTTCATTAAGTTTAATGGCCAGTTTGTTGTAGTGCGCTGCGACTTTTAATCCAATGTTCCGGCTGCCGGAGTGAACCATGATCCAGATATGCCCGTCGGATCCTTTTTGAATTTCGATAAAATGATTGCCACCACCCAGGGTGCCGACTTGGGTGAGTGCAGCTTCGTATTCCTGTTCAACAATTCCACCGTTTACAATGGCCTCAGTGGATGGCATCAAGGCTTCATCCTGTTTTTTCTTGTGGTGATTGAAACCCAGGGGGATGTCTTTTCGAATCCGGCTCATAATATTTTTCAGGGTAGTCTTTTCAATGGATTGCAAAGACGTCTTTACAGCGCACATGCCACAGCCGATATCCACACCCACGGCATTTGGAACAACGGCTCCTTTTGTTGCCAGTACCCCGCCAATGGGCATACCATAGCCCTGATGACAGTCGGGCATGATGGCGATATGCCTGAACGCAAAAGGCAGGTTGGCCAGGTTGCGTGTTTGCTCCATAGCCCCTCCTTGAAGTTCCTCTACCCACAGCTTGATTGGGATCCTTTCTGTCGTTATTACGTTCATTTCTTTTTAAGCTGAGATGTACTGTAAATGTAATACCTACAAAAAACAAATATTGTTTTGCTGTATATTGTTCAATTCGCTGATTGATCTAAC
>CAZZBU010000142.1:0-8475 GCA_964652315.1 uncultured Bacteroidales bacterium | reverse complement strand
CCTTGCTTAATTTTTCATTGGTATCAATGGTGGCCATAGCATTTTCAATCAATGAACCATTGTTGGGATTGGCTTTCCTGCCGATTATTTTTTTACTGCCATGTTTTGTTTCCTCCAGTCCGATAATATGTAGCAATTCGTTATAAAACCTACGATCCAGCGTATTGCTGTCATTTGCAAACGGCTTTTTAAGCAGGTTTATATCAGATAAGATTTTATAAAGTGCCGTTAATTTCTTTTCATCTTCTTTCTTCTCCTGGCTGAGCAATGATTGATACTTCCGTACATCGAAATAAACACAGGGTATCTCATGCTCATTATCTGCAATAAAAGAATGAGCAATCTCTTTATAGAATATATCCGTATTGGAGCTTGTTTTCTGCCCTGAATTCCATTTTTTATATTCTTTGTTAAGGTTTGATTTATAAAACAACCGCTCAAATGTATGGGCATCAAAAATAAACCATTCGTAAAGGTTGGTAATGATGATGTTTTTCAGGTCGTTATTGGCGGCATCATTTCTTTCCCTCAAATAATACAAAATGGCTTCGTGCATGGCCTTTTTGTTTATATCCGTTGAAGTAATCATGTCGCTGACATTGGAGGGCTTTTTTGTTTCAATGATTACCCCTAATTTGGATTTATCCGTTTCACCTAAATAAATACCTAAATCCGTCCTGCCTTTTGTATTGATCTCATACTGCTTATAAAACGTGGCTTTTAAAAAATCGCGTAAGGGGGTTTTTAGATGTTCCTCACTTTCTTCTTCATTTATCCGCTCAATCAGTCTTTTTAATTCACGTTTAAAACAATCAAAATCCTCACGTTTTACTTTTTCCTTGCGAAAGGTTTTATTTAAGGATTGTATGGGAGAATAGACGTTTATCTGCATCTTGTACTAACTAATTCAAATTAAAAAATCCCTCCGGTTCGGAGGGATTAAATGTACTACAAAAATTCATCTTTCGCTACCTGTCCACAATCGTCCGTGCCCGCAGGTACCCGTCGTAAAATTCCGCATTGGTTTCCTGGAACATCAGCATGATGTTGTCCATTTTATTGCGCAACAAACCGTTGCACTCGTCAAACAACTGCTCAATGGTATCCAGGGTAACATACTTCTGATTCAGGATGCTGCGGGGCTTGCCTACCAGGGCTGTGAAATCAGCAACCGAGGTGCTAATCTCTGTTAGCTTGTTTTCGGTTATGCCATAATCAGCCAAGTCGTTTAAATGATCCCCGGCTGTTTTCAACAGGCTGTTAGCTATGCCTTCGACATCCTGGTCTTTTTCTTTCACCAACCCTGATTTGGTTTGCTTTACCGCTTTTGCCATATCAAGGTTTCCGATATCATTGGCAAAAGCCTGCAAAACACCGGATAAACCGGCCAGCTTTAGGGCTACCATCTCTTTTAACTGATCCTTCCGTTCCGTAGCACTTACATTACTCCTGGCCTCTTCATTCTTTTCGGCAATGCGGGCGATAAGCTCGTCAAAATCGTTTTTGTACGCATTGATTTTTGGTATCGTCGACCAGACTGCATTACGGTTGTCAAGATAGTCCTGTACGGACATAAACATGCGGAAATGGTTACTGTGTTGATTTTTCATACAAGAATTGTTTAATGTTAATATAAAAAGTATCAACCAAATATAAAAAAATTCATACAAAACCGTATACTTCCTGTTATTTTTTTTATCCAACCATGAGTTTATACCTCAGCACCAATTTCTGTTCTTATAAATCAAATTATATCGATAGCATTTAATGGCGTTTTGTGTTCCTGCCTGTCGGTCAGGTAATATTCTGCTTTTGTGTGTGGAATAACTTTTAATTCTCTTTTCGGGAACAATTCTTCAACCTTGCCGCACGCTTTAAAAACCTTTTTGCATCATTTCACAAACTCTCCGCGCAACCATGCGACCTCTCCGCGCGACTTTAAAACCTTTCCGCTCAATTTCTCAACCTCTTCGCGCGACTTCTCAACCTCTTCGCGTCATTTCACGACCTCTTTGCGTGACTTCTCAACCTAATCGCTCGATTTTACGGCCTGCCCGCACGGCTTTATAACTTCTTCGCACGATTTCATGACTTTTCCGGGCAATTGCTCAACCTTTTCGCACAATCGCTCACACTTTGCAAAGACCTGGCGAACCACCTTTTAAACAGGTTGTATTTTCATGAGCCAACCTTACCCGCTTTTTCCCTTCCATGGCCATCGACCGGTTAGTTCTACTTCAAGCGAAAAACTTAATATGGTACGGATAACAACAATTATCGCCAACCCACCGATTGTTTCTAAATTCAGATCTACAGCCACGGTATAGATGATGTCTGCTGCTACAAGTATTTCAAGCCCCAGCAATATGCCATAGCCAGTGCGTTTTCTTATGGTTTTATATAACTCGTATTTGTTTGCGCCGGTAATCGATTTTACGATGGCATAAATCAGGATATATACAATTATGCCGGTAATAACTGCAATACCAACCAACTCGATAAAAACAGCTGCATATTCAGCTATTTTCGTAATATGTTCATCCATATCTATTTTTAGTTATTCTAAATTATCATTTTTATTCGGCTGCTTAAAGTCTCACTGATTTAACTACCCGGATAAGCCATTGGTTCATTTAGCCACTTTGCAAACCTTGCACACACTCATCGAAATAGTTACTCCGGCTGTTCGAATCCTGCCCCTAAATGTGGAATATAATCTGCGATATAAAAAACAATGGAGGGACATAGCCTTTTATCTCCTTTTATGTGTAATTTTATCATCCGGAAAGAGCAAAAAAACAAAAGCATATTCTGAATCCCTTACAAATGAAACTTGACACAACATATTACGAACGTTGCATTATTTGCTGAAGAAACAATGGTATTATTGCCTCGCTTTATAAAAGATGCTACTGAGTTATCAGAGATTATCAAACATGAAAACAATGCTGCTAAGAAATAAGGACAAACAACGATTATTAGAAATCTTTTCCACGCTGGAAATCCCGGCTGAAGTTTGGGCCTATGGCAGCCGGGTTGATGGAACAGCACACGAAGGAAGCGATCTGGATCTGGTCATCCGCACACCTGACAAACAGAAAATCCCCATAGATATCCTGGGGAAATTGCAAGACAAAATCCGTGACAGCAACATTCCCATCCTGGTCGAACTTTTTGATTGGGCCAGGCTTCCCGAATCCTTTCACCGCAATATTGAAGAAAACTACGAGGTATTGTTCAGTAATATGGAAGATATCCTGGCTGAAGATAGAGTAAAATACAAAAAGAGCGGCTCTGAATAAGCTGGGCTAATACACGGGTGAAAATATTACTCTTTTTTTCCCTTCTGGTTCATAGTCAGAATTTTTTGGTTCCAGGGTTCAATAAAACAAATTCAGGCTGGAAGCCTTGATTATTAAAACGTAGCTAGGACGCTACGTTCAACTACAAAACGAAGCAAGCCTGCTTAAAGACAAGTTCAAAAGGAAGTCTATTCCTTGTTGATCGCTGTCTGCCGCTATTATGAAATTCCAATCTGGCATTTACGTTTTGTGTCATGCCGATATAATATTTACCGTCTTTTTGGCATTTTAGTATATAAACAAAATAGGGCATAAAGCGCTGTGGTATTAAATCGTTAGAAAAAGGAGAATGATAAGAATACCACTCTCCTCTGTCGGGGTAGGGCGACTTGAACGCCTCCCGTCTTAGGCGGGATCCCGAACGCAGCAACTCACCAATGGTGGGGCTACATCCTTTTTGTCGGGGTGAGAAGACTCGAACTTCCGGCCTCGTCGTCCCGAACGACGCGCGCTACCAACTGCGCCACACCCCGATTATGTTTTTCGATGCATCCCGCCTAAGGCTGGACCACACCCTGATAATCATTTACCCTTAAAAAATCGCCACAAATATACACAATCTATTTTTCTGTGGATAATTTATAACCGTCATTTTAAGGGAACTATCCATAGCTTCCAACAATCCCTGGTTATCGGTCTTTTTTAATTCCTTAGAGCTATTTGCTCATCTTATTCTATCCGGTACTGCATTTTGGCAGTGTAAAAAACAGCAAATAAGCTGGCCTTTTAATACTCCTTGAGGTAACAATAAAAAGATGTACCTATGCCTGGTTCACTCTCTACCTTAATATAGCCTCCATTTTTTTTAATTATATTATTAATAAGGTACAACCCAATTCCTGTTCCTTTTGCACTACCTGAACTAAACCGATGAAAAGGCGAAAACAGCTTATCTCCGTACTTATTTAAATCAATCCCAATTCCATTATCATGTATGCTCAATAAAGTGTAGTTTCCTTTTCGTTTGGTACTAATTTCTATTCTCAAAGTAACATCCTTGCGACTATATTTAATGGAATTACCAATTAAATTTTTCATGATACTTTGTAGGAAAGGTTTAATGTAGCGAATGGTATTCTTATCCGAAAAATGGGACTTTATGTTAGAAGGACTCACTTTATCCTTAAATTGCTCAAGCGTTTCATTAAGGACGTCCTCAAAACTTACACGTTCGGCAGCAGTTTCATCGGTATTTCGCACCCTTAAAATATCGGTAACTCCTTTAATTGTGGTATCCAATTGATCCGCTACACCCTGAAACTGGCCAAGCAATTCTAATTTCTTCTCCGGTTCCAAATGACGCATAAAGTCCAAAGCTTGTTGCAAATTTCCAACAGGGCCTTTTAAATCGTGTGCTGCAATATATAGGAGATTCTCTAACAATTCTTTATCTTTTTTAAGCTGATCCTCTATTTCTATCTGCTTGCTTACATCGGTAGCCGTACCAAACCAGCGGATTACATTTTTCTCCCGATCCTTAAGTGGAATGGCACGGGAAAGAAACCAACAGTATCGTCCCTTTTTATCTTTTAAGGGAAACAATTCCTCCCATACCTGTCCGGTTTCCAGAGAATGGTTAAACTTTTCAATTACCCTGTCCCGATGGTCAGGATGAATCAGTTTATTCCAGTGCCAATCGTCAATTATCGGTAAAGTATAACCCGTATAATCAAACCACCGTTTGTTAAACCAAAATATCCGCCCCTTATTGTCGCCCATCCATACCAATTGGGATATGTTGTTGCTGATTAGCCGGAATTTCTCTTCACTTTCCTGTAGAGTCTCCTCGGCTCGTTTACGTTCGGTAATGTCGATGACAAACTCCATAGCCTCATTTTCATCCAGACGTATACCGGCGAAAAGCCCCCACCAACGGGATCCATCCGGCCGGACAAGTTGCTTTTCGTAAGGACGAAAACGCCCGGTTTCTTTTAATTCCATAAAAACTTCCATTGTGCGGGGCATCCATTCCGGTAAGGTCACAAGTTCAGAGTTCAATTCTCCCTGCTCCAGCCTTTCACGTTCATGTCCAATCATTTTAAGAAACGTATCATTGGCATCGAGAAAATTGCTCTCCATATCAAAAAAAAGAACGCCCACCGTATCAATTTGAAAAGCCTTCCGTAAACGTTCTTCATTTTTCCGCAAGGTTTCTTCCGTCTGCTTTTGTTTCGAAATATCTTCAATAATGGCAATAAAAAATTCCAAATCTCCACCTGCATCATTAACAGCAGATACTGTTAGTTTGACCCATACAATATCTCCGTTTTTTTTGAAATACCTTTTCTCCATGGCGTATGAATCGATTTCACCGCGGCTGAGGGCTTCCACCAAATGAATATCTTCTTCCAAATCTTCCGGATGGGTAATTTCCTGAAAAGTTTTATTTAATAATTCCTTTTCCGGATAACCAGTTATCTCCAATAAAGTCCTGTTAATCCGGATAAAATGCCCATCCCGGCCAACATGAGCCATGCCAACCGCGGCGTTTTCAAATGTTTGCCTGAAAATATCTTCCTGCTGTGTCAAATTTTCGTTTTTTTTATTTTTAATATCTCGTGATTTTAAAGACATGATATTCAATTTCATTAATTACATAAGGAGGGAAATTATATAAGTTAATTAAGCATCACTTAATGAGATTCAGTTGAATAGTATTAACATACAAATAAAAGCAGGTTTCGGCTAGTATAATTCAAATAATGCCAACGTTAAACTCTTTCGCTATGCTTCCGAGGATAACTTATACCCGTCATTTATGATCCAATCTTTTTGGACAGGCACCACGCCTATCTTCTCGCAAACCAGTCCGCCGGCCACATTGGATAAGCGGGCCAGTTCAGTCAAATCAAGTCCGGCAGCCATACACAGGCTGGCCATACTAATAACAGTATCCCCTGCTCCGGAAACATCGGAAATATCGCGTACTTCGGCCGGAATGCTCACTTGTTCTTTCTCACTGCTGGCCATTACACCCAGTTCTGACAGGGTGAGTAAGACGTTTTGTATTTCATGGCCCTTCCGGAAACGCTCCATGGCTTCAAAAAGCGCCGGTTGATCGTTTTTTTTCAATTCTACAAGATTAAGCCCTTCTTTTAATTCCTTGAAATTAGGCTTGAACAAGGTCACCCCCCTGTAATCAAAGAAATGCCGCTTTTTAGGATCTACCAGGGTAGGAATACCTGAATTATTGGCGTATTCCACTACCCAACGGATAATTCCGGGGGTGAGTGCCCCTTTGTCGTAATCCTGGAAGATGATGGCATCAATGCTGTGCTTGTTAAACACGGCTGTAATTATATCGATGAAGGCTTTTTCTTCCTCAGTATTCAAATCGTGGGTTTCCTCCCTGTCTACCCGCAACAATTGCTGGTACTGACTAAGTACCCTTGTTTTTACAGTAGTGGGCCGCTTGTCCAACTGCAAAATACCATCAGCAACCATGCCTTCATTTTGAGTCAGTTTCTGGAAAATACGGGCATTTTCATCTGTTCCGGTTACGGCACACATTATTGGGTTTGCCCCAAGGGACTTTATATTTAAGGCCACATTGGCTGCACCGCCCAGGCGGTGTTCTTCGTGAGTGAAGGAAACCACCGGCACAGGCGCTTCCGGTGAAATACGGTCTACTTTACCCCACAAATAGGCATCCACCATCACATCGCCGATGATGAGGATGCTTTTTTTACTAAATGCTTCAAAAAGCCCGGTAAGGTTATGGTAATGTTGCATCTGAAATCATTTTTACGGGTGCAAACGTACGGATTTTTTTGTTTTTTTGGGCAATATAAATGGATGGTAATGATCAAATTAGCCAATGGCTGTTGACTCACAGCTAATAGTATATCAAAAATCGCAATTCGATATTCGCTACTCACTGTTCGCAAATCACAGCGATACAATATTTCGCGGCTTGCGATGCAGATATTCCATGGCAACCTGATGCCTGCCGCGATGCTAAAACCCCTGGCTATCATATTGCGCCCGTACCGGGCTTTTTCAGTCGAATTTATACAGGAAAGCCAAGTACTTTACTTTCTTTACACAGGATCCACATCCACCACAAACTGCATGGCCTTGTATTCCGGCTTAATTACCAGTTGATCCATGGTAGCGCGCAACATTTCCCTGGCTTTGGCAAAGGATCTTTCGCGTTCCACCTTCAGGATAATGCTTTTAAGGTAATATTGTTGGATACGTGCAATGGGCGGATATTCAGGACCTATCACACGATCTGCAAACTTTTTTCGCAGGGCATCGCCCAACTCTCCTGCTCCACGGCTCAACACATCCTTCTTTTTATGCTTTAAGGTAATGCGCACCATGCGGTAAAACGGCGGATAGCGAAAGTTCTTACGGTCGTTCACCTGAGCCAGGTACATCCCTTTGAAGTTATTCTCCAGTACCTGTTGAATGATTTCATGTTGGGGATCGCCGGTTTGTATTATCACCGTACCGCGCTTATTGGCCCTTCCTGAGCGTCCACTCACCTGGGTCATGAGCTGAAAACTGCGCTCAAATGCCCTGAAGTCAGGATAATGCAGCATATTATCGGCGTTCAGGATGCCCACGACACTAACATTATTAAAATCCAGTCCTTTGGTAAGCATCTGGGTGCCGATAAGGATATCAATTTTATGATCCTCAAAATCACCAATGAGCGTTTCATACGCCCGCTTTTTACGCGTGGTATCCAAATCCATGCGGGCTATTTTGGCCCCCGGGAAAAAAATGGCAGCTTCATCCTCGATCTTCTCCGTACCAAACCCGCGGGTTTGCATGCCCGGATTACCACAGGCCTTGCAGTGACTGATGTTGCGAATGGTGTATCCACAATAATGGCACACCAGGGAATGGGAATGCTTATGGTAGGTAAGGCTGACATCGCAATGTTCACATTGAGGCACCCATCCGCAGAGTTCACATTCCAGATAAGGAGAAAACCCCCGGCGGTTTTGAAACAGGATGACCTGCTCTCTGTTCTTCAGGGCCTGGGTCACCGTATCGATGAGCAGGGGTGAAAACATGGAATGCATCTTCTTTTTCCTGCGGGCTTCACGGATATTCACCAGTTTTATCTCCGGAAGCTGAATCTCTTTATAGCGGGTAAACA
>CAZZBU010000141.1:0-8508 GCA_964652315.1 uncultured Bacteroidales bacterium | reverse complement strand
TTCGGAATCAGTAGGACATAAGGTTTTTTCTGATATTCATTACAAAGTAATGAAAGAATGAAGTCAACATAATAAGCGAAAAGTAGTGTACTCAGCGGATTAAAAGATCAATCTGAGGATTTAATATATTTTTATTAACGAAAATTTAATGTAAAAAAAAATAACCTATATATCCGTATTTACTTAATTATGTCGTATTTTTGCGTCTTACAACATAAGAATAATACAATGATAAAAACAGATGCTTTCAGCCCGGAACTTCAGGAGCTTGCACGCTTTGCCAAAGCGGTTTCGCACCCGGCCAGGCTGGCAATCCTTAAATACCTGGCAGAAACTAAAACCTGCATATCGGGCGATATTTCAAATTATCTGCCATTAAGCCGAAGTACAGTATCGCAGCATTTGAACGAACTAAAGGAATTAGGGCTGATACATGGGACCGTTGATGGGTTAAAAATTAACTATTGCCTGTGCTGTTCCAATCTCGACAAATATCTTCTTCTGTTCGAATCATTCTTTGAGCCTATTAAAGCAGTTAACATCAATTGTGAAACGGACTATCAACCTGAATTAAATTCAACTGTAAAGGCTTCAATAACTAGAAATATATAAGATGCACATGAGAAAGAAAAAAAATAAGTAAATCTAACTCTTTCATTATGAAAAAATCCATAATTCTTCTAACCATGCTGAGTCTTTTCACCTTTACGCTTCAAGCCCGGGAAAACCAGGCTGCGGTTTCTGACTCTATTATTTTCGATAAGCTGGTTCACGATTACGGAACTATTGAACAAGGTGGCGACGGAAATTGTGTGTTCACCTTCACCAATAAAGGTGAAAAACCTTTAGTGCTAAGCAATGTGCGAGCTTCCTGTGGCTGCACTGTGCCGCAATGGCCCCGCGAACCAATACCACCTGGCGAAAAGGGCGAAATAAAGGTTAAATATAACACAACTTCTGTGGGACCGTTTAACAAATCCATTACTGTATATTCAAATGCAGCAAACAGTACGGTCAGGTTAGCAATAAAGGGCCAGGTAGTTACCCCTTAGCGATATAACTTCTTTATTTTGTTAATTTTTTTTTCGCTGTATTTATAAATAATAAAAACAATGGACAAGGTATATAAAAAAATAACTATCGCTGATAAACCCAAAAAGACAATTGGTTTTTTCGAAAAATACCTGACCATCTGGGTTGCTCTCGGAATATTGGCCGGTATAGGCCTGGGTTATTTACTCGGCGATTCCATTGAAGTCATTAGCAGCCTTGAATTTGCCCGTGTAAACATCCCGATAGCTATTTTAATCTGGTTAATGATTTACCCGATGATGCTCCAGATTGATTTTACCAGCCTCAAAGAGGTAGGTAAGAGGCCCCGGGGAATAGTGTGGACAGTGATTATCAACTGGGCCATCAAGCCGTTTTCCATGGCATTTTTTGCCTGGATATTTTTTTCCAAATTTTATGCTGCCTGGATTGACCCCTCACTGGCAGGTGAATACATTGCCGGAGCCATTATTCTTGGTGCAGCCCCTTGCACTGCCATGGTTTTTGTCTGGAGCTACCTTTCCGATGGTGACCCCAATTATACCCTGGTGCAGGTTTCGGTAAACGACCTTATCATTCTGGTAGCTTTTGTGCCTATAGTAGGATTGTTGCTCGGCATCACCAACATTACCATTCCCTACGATACGCTTGTAGCCAGTGTAATAATTTTTGTGGTTGTTCCGCTTGTGGCCGGGGTAATTACCCAGCGAATGCTGATAAAGCATCGCGGGGAAGAATGGTTCAAGAAAGAATTTTTACCCAAACTAAAACCGGTAAGCATTATAGCGCTTTTGGTAACACTGGTGCTGCTGTTTGCTTTTCAGGGACAAAACATTTTAAATAATCCGCTTATTATTCTGTTGGCCGCTGTACCACTGGTTATTCAAACCTATTTTATCTTTTTTCTGGCCTGGTTTGGAGGAAAAATGCTTAAACTTCCCCACCCAACCTGTGCCCCGGCAGCGCTGATTGGCGCCAGTAACTTTTTTGAACTTGCCGTGGCGGTTGCCATTGCCCTTTTCGGATTAAATTCTCCGGCTGCGCTGGTAACAGTGGTAGGGGTACTGGTTGAAGTACCCGTAATGTTGTCGCTTGTAGCGCTTGCCAATCGTTGGAAATATTTACCATTTAAAAAATAGATATGAACGTTTTAATTTTATGTACAGGCAACAGTTGCCGTAGCCAGATGGCACACGGCTTTTTGCAATCCTTTGATAAGAATTTAACCGTGCGTTCTGCCGGTACCGAACCGGCGTCACAGGTAAACCCCAAAGCGGTTAAAGTTATGTACGAAGCCGGTATTGATATCAGCCATCACAAACCAACTTTGGTTGATGAATACCTGAATGAAGAATGGGACTATGTAATCACCGTCTGCGACCATGCCAATGAAACCTGTCCTGCCTTCTTTGGGAAAGTAAAAAATCGCTTACACATCGGATTTGAAGACCCCTCTCATGCCACCGGAACCGAGGAATTCATCCGGAGCGAGTTTATCCGTGTACGGGATGAGATAAAAGAGGCATTTTATAATTTCTACATTGAAAATATAAAATAACATTGCGAGTATTAATAGTCTGTACAGCAAACAGTTGCCGGAGTCAGATATCTGAAGCCTTTTTGAAGGAATTGGATCCTGATTTGGAAGTATTCTCTGCCGGAATAACTGAAGCAGAAGAGATACACCCAAAAACCATTCAGGTTATGAAAGAAGTTGGCATGGATATCAGCAACAAAAAACCTGTGAGCATCAACCAGTATCTTACACAGTCATGGGACTTTGTGGTAACCGTCTGTGACGATGCGCGTGAAACGTGCCCCTCTTTTCATGGTGTTGTCGGCAAAAAAATTCATTACCGGTTTATTGACCCGGTCACCTCTGAATATCCTGAGTATAATAGAATCGATTTATTCAGAGCGGTACGAGACGAAATCAGGTTAAAAGTCAGGGAGTTTTACAATGATTACATTAAAGAATAATACTATGAAAGCCGAAGATTTAAAACTTGTTGTAAAAGAAAAATACGGTGAAATCGCCTCTCAAACCAGGGAGCAAAACCAACCCTCATGTTGTGGTAGCACAGAATGCTGTGACCACATGGACTATAGCATTTTCAGTGATGATTACACCATGCTGGAAGGGTATAATGTTGAAGCTGATTTAGGTTTGGGCTGTGGCTTACCAACGCAATATGCCGGCATACGCAAAGGCAATCATGTGCTTGATTTGGGTTCGGGTGCCGGTAACGATTGTTTTGTTGCCCGCACCCTGGTGGGTGAAGAAGGCACCGTAACAGGCATTGATTTTACCAATGCTATGCTGGAAAAAGCCAACAAAAACCTCAAAAAAACACAATTTAAAAACATCAAATTCATTAAAGGGGATATTGAAGATATGCCTTTAGCTGATAACTCGTTTGATGTTGTAATAAGTAATTGTGTTTTAAACCTTGTTCCTGATAAACAAAAAGCATTTAAAGAAATATACAGGGTTCTTAAGCCTGGTGGGCATTTCTGCATTTCCGATGTGGTATTGACAGGAGAATTACCCCGAAAATTACAAGAAGCAGCCGAGATGTATGCCGGTTGTGTTTCCGGGGCCATGCTTAAAGATGAATATGTGGATGTAATCCATCAACAAGGTTTTACCGGTATTGAAATCAAAAAGGAAAAAGAAATCGAAATTCCGGATAATATTTTATTAAACTACATCACGCCGGATGAGCTGAAGACTTTTAAACGTGATAACGTTGGTATTTATAGTATTACCGTTAATGCAAGGAAATGATGTGCTGATTTATTTGAATATTAGTTGCTGAATATCCGTTGGCTGCCCTGTTGGTAAAATCTTTATAACTCCCCGGTCATTTTATTTTTTTAAGCTATAATTTATTTGATTTTTGCATCGCTTACATCAGTTTTATGCAAAACATTCAACAGGCAATATATTATCATCTGCAGAACAATTTCAACCGGATGATTTTTAACCGCGGCCAGCGTGTATTTCAAAACCAATATGTACTTGATCTTCAATATTCACGCGAAGAACAAGCCTTTAAAGCAATTGTGGAAAGCGAATCCGGTTACGCAGATGAATATTTTGTAGATATTTATTTTGATAAAACAGACCAGACCTTCCAGCATAGTTGTACCTGTTTATACGGTTTTAGCTGTAAACATATTGTCGCCACCTTTATCCGGATGCTACACGAATTGAAATCGGGTGAGCTGACCATTGAAATCAATCCTGCAAATCACAGGATAGATATTGACTCCTTCGATGAGGAGAGAGTGATCGCCCTTTCGGGACCTGAGAATTTTAAAACCGCTTTAAAAATTGCTGATCGTGCTAATAACACCCTGAATATAAGCAAGCCCGGTAAGGCAGAGTACTTATGCACGGTATCCGGTAAAAAGTACACGGTAAACCTTGATAATGCAGCATATACCAATCAGATTCATACCGCATGCAACTGCAAGGATACAGAGTACAGCCTTTGCCTCCATAAAACGGCTGCCTTGCTGAAACTAAAGGAAGAATACGGTCCCTATGGTTTGTTTGACACCCATGATTATTCCAAAGATTACGAGCGCATCCTCAGTCAAATAGGCCTCACTCCAGATGATAATTACCACGAGGTAGTAAGGTTTGCTTTCAAAGACGGATCGCTTATCGGCTATGTTGTCAATGACAATTTTCTTGATCCAAGAAGTTCCAAGGCTATTAAAGAGTCATTGGAAAATAATCATAACCCGTTACAAACGCTGCCTGAAAAAGCCGGTGGTGACTTTATTACCGGTTACCTGTTAAACTTTAGCCCAACCACCTATGAGGATAGTCACTTTGAATTGAAAGCGCTTATCGGTAAAAAATCGAAAAAAAGCGACCGGATGATTGGACGGATAGAGGCAACTGAATTTCCCTGGGAGAATGAACACTGGAAAAAAACTGCGGATGAAAATGACTATCGGATTGCTGAACTATGCAATACGTACAGTCCAAACATAAAACATATAGACGAATCTGAGGCATTAATTCATAAACTCCACTCCATTGCTGAACGAAGCCAGGGAAAGAGGCTATTTGCACGGATTGGTGATTTATATTATTCTCATATCAGGGCAACAGAATTGCAACCTGTGAGCTTGTCGCCTGAACCCGTAAAGGCCAAAGCACAATGCACATTACAAAAGCCTTATATAAAGGTTAAGTTCACTTATTTGATTAACGATAAAGAAGTTAAACTGCATAAAGCTTTTGATCAATCTGGTTTTTTTATTGAGAATGCTAACTCCTTTCACCTCTGGCGATCGGGGTTCGACTTTTTTACCCTCGGTGTCACAGGTAAAAATCACGAGATTCTAATCCCTGAAAAACATTGGGATGAGGTTTGGTTCAGCTGGCTGCGTAAGCTGGCCAACCATATTAGTTTTGAATTCGAAGACACTTTTAACCCCATCCATGAGATTATGGTAAATGAAACAAATCCCCGTGTATATCTTAAAGAAGAAGGTAATTTTTTATTGATTTACCCGGCCATATCGTACGATCAGAACGATGTGTATGTTTTGTCGCCCGGAGAACAACATTTTACTGCTGATAATAAATTAATCAAACGCGATCGGCAGCAGGAGCAGGAACTAATCGAACAAATTGCTTCCACGCATAAATCGTTCAATGCTAATACGTTTCAGCCTTTTTTCTACATACCGGCTGAAAAGGTTTTGGAAAAAATGTGGTTTCTCAACTTTTATGAGTTGTGTAAGCGCCAAAACATTGAAGTTTTTGGGCTTGAAAAACTAAAACAGGTAAAATACTACCCGGCTCGGCCAAGCATCAAATACGGGGTTAAATCGGGCACCGACTGGTTTGATATTCAGATGACCATAGCCTACGATAATTACCAGGTTTCGTTGGCGGATATCCGCAAGGCCATATTAAAAAAGAGCGATTACATCCTGCTCGATAACAATAAGTTTGCCATGCTGCCCGATGAATGGATGAAGCGATTTTCGGCAGCACTGCGTTTCGGGAAAGTAGCCGATGATGGTATCAGGCTTAAAAAAAATCAGTTTGCCCTTATTCATGAGCTGTATGACGAAATTAACGATGTGGAGGTGCAGCGCGAACTGGCAGAAAAAAAAGCCTTGCTGAATGGCCGTGACGGAATTGATAAAATCCGCAAACCCAGAACCATTACAGCCAAAATGCGCGATTACCAGGCCGAGGGGTTAAACTGGCTCTGTTACTTACACAAAACCAGCCTGGGCGGATGTCTTGCCGATGATATGGGACTCGGTAAAACGCTGCAGATGCTGGCACTTTTTGCCTGGGCAAAAGGACAAAACCCCGGCAAAAAACTTACCAACCTGGTAGTGTGCCCCACTTCGCTGATTGATAACTGGAACAATGAAATTGAGAAATTTGCCCCATCGTTTAATACAGTCTTGCATTGGGGACCCGGGCGCGACAGCAGCAGTAAAAACTGGAAGAAAGCCGATGTGGTCGTTACCAGTTACGGTACCCTGGTCAATGACATAGAGTGGATGCGCAAATTCAAGTTTCATATTGCTACGCTGGACGAATCGCAAGCCATAAAAAATACAGGTTCGCTACGCTATAAAGCAGTGAACCTCATCAATGCCGCACAAAGGTACGTAATGACAGGCACTCCTATTGAGAACAGCACCCTGGAATTATATGCTCAAATGAATTTTGTGAATCCCGGCATTCTCGGTTCGCTGAATGGCTTCCGTAACGATTTTGCTTCAAGCATTGAAAAAGACCGGGATGAGAATAAAATCATGGAACTGAAAAAACTGGTCAGTCCCTTTATCATTCGCCGTAAAAAAGAAGATGTAGCAAAAGAATTACCACCAAAAACCGAGCAGGTATTGATATGCGAGATGGAAGAAGAGCAACGCAAGATTTACGAGGCGTTCAGACAGGAGATTCGCAATTCCATTATGCATGAAATTGAACAAGAGGGTATCAACAAATCACGCTTCCATGTGCTTGAGGGGCTCACGAAACTTCGCCAGATATGCGATTCGCCTCATTTACTCAATACAACGGAAGATTACGGAAAGGCTTCGGTAAAAGCCGATGAGCTGATCCGGTATATCACAGAAAAAATCCGGGATCACAAAGCCCTGGTGTTTTCACAGTTTCTGGGCATGCTTTCATTAATAGAAGAACGCCTGCAACAGCATAACATCAAATATGTGAAACTTACCGGAAGTTCAACCAAACGAGGAGAGCTTGTAGAGGCTTTTGAAAACGATGATAGCTGCCGTGTTTTCCTAATCAGTTTGAAGGCCGGAGGAACAGGACTGAACCTGGTGAGCGCTGATTATGTGTTTATGGTGGATCCCTGGTGGAATCCGGCAGTTGAAAACCAGGCCATCGACCGAACACACCGGATTGGGCAAACCAAAAAAGTTTTTGCCTACCGCATGATTTGTAAGGATACCATCGAAGAGAAGATCATACACCTGCAAAAGAAAAAGCAGGCCCTGGCAGATGATATTATCGATTCTGATAAAGGCTTTGTGAGCAAACTTACGAAAGAAGATCTTGAGAATTTGTTGAGCTAGTGTGGCAGTTACTAAATTCCTTCACTAATTTCAAGCCTTTTTCCCTTTCCTCTTCGTTGGGGTTTTTAACCGTAGCTACGGCTCATAGCTGTCAGGTTAACATTCTATATTTATCAAAATAGCATTAACGAACACACGGTGATTCTGAGAAATATTATTTCCTAAAGGAGAAACAATGAAAGCACAGGACATCGTGGTACTGTTAAAGATTATTTGCATGAAGGACAAGCCATGGTCACAGCTAACCCTATCGGATGAATTGTTTATGAGCCAATCGGAAATTAGCCAGTCAATTGCCCGATCAAAATTCTCCGGCCTGTTATTTTTAGATGGTAACAAAGTAATGACACAATTTTTTAAGAATTTTTGCAATATGGTATAAAGCCTATTTTTATTAAGAATAGTATAGGAGTTCAACTATGAGAAAGTATATTAAGAAAGGTCTCAGCCGATGAACCAAAAAACAAGGCTCATTTGACGGTTAAAAATCGTTTTTGTTTGAGCGCAGCGAGTTTAAACGATTTGAGTCAAATGACCGTAGTTTTTTGAGAGAAGCGGGTAAAACCTTGACTTTTTTTGCTTCGTTTTTTGTGTCAAGACAAAAAATGAAGTCCTATGCAAATTAAATATCCTAAATTTTAGGCTAATAATCCGATATCCATAAAAAAGTATATTATTGATGAATTGAAAATTATATGGGAAAAGCCCAAGCGACATGAAATGCTTTCAATAGATCTCCACCCCTTCATGATCGAAGAGCGATTACCAATACTTCTCAAAAAAATAAATCAAATCATTAGCCTATAGTTAGATCAATCAGCGAATTGAACAATATACAGCAAAACAATATTTGTTTTTTGT
>CAZZBU010000140.1:0-8545 GCA_964652315.1 uncultured Bacteroidales bacterium | reverse complement strand
CGGCCTTTGGGGCAGGGGTAAAATAAAAAAGGTCTCCAAAACTGAAGACCCTTTTATTGGTGGGCGATACTAGATTCGAACTAGTGACCCCCTGCTTGTAAGGCAGGTGCTCTGAACCAACTGAGCTAATCGCCCTGAAATCTGATGAACAATCAAACACCCTCATTTTGTGTTTGCGAGTGCAAATGTACATCAAATTTTTATTCTCACAAGCTTTTGCTGCTAATTTTTTAAATTATTTTTTGATAGCCTTTGGTAAATTGCTCTAATTCAAATATATAATCGCAACTTTCCGGATAATAATGCGATATCTGTCGCCGCGCTTGAGAGGACAGTGCATTTTGGAACTATGGGAGGGGTGGTTCTGGGGCTGCCAGGTTGGCCCAGGACCTCCCCAAAAAACCAAATACCCGAATCAATTCAAACGCAGTGAGAAGTATGTTTCTATAATGAAATGAAAAATCTTTTTCAGTGTTCATTTCCGGTCATCCAGTGACCGGATAAGATCATGTAAGATAAATGTTTATTATTGTAAGTATTTCATAAAGAGGTGGATAGTTGTTGTGGAATAAACATTGAACAGCCTCTGCATAGCTTTTTGATTTTGAATCTATGAAGGCTACTGTTGTAAATTTAAAGTTTTAGGAGTGGAATTATTTAATAATTAAGTTTTCGTAAAGGCAATCCTACTGAGCATAGAAACCCGAATTTTTATCAAATTAAACAGATCACTATATGGTAAAGGAATTATACCAGAAAATGTGTATTAATTTTTTATTAGTGAATTTACTCCTATGCCCGGGTTTTTCCAATGCTGATCCATCGGACGATAAACAGGATTTTTCACAACTGATTGCATTAATAGAAACACAACAGGAACATCCTTACAAACAATTGGAATACCTTGAAAAGTACTATCGAAAGGTTAGTCAAAACCAATTGGATTATGGATTGAGAATTGCATCGGTTTACCTCGACAAATCCTGGCTTACAGGTGATTCTTCTAAAATAGCCCATGGGTATCATCTAAGGGGCACATCTTTTCTAAGAGCTGGGCAAACCCTTAACGCTTTGGAAGACTTTTACAACTCCCTCCGAATCTCAGAGGAGATTGCTGATTCACTGGTAATGAGCAATACATACAATAACCTGGGTATTTTATATGATAAGCTCGGAAAAAGCGAAGAAGCCCTTGGGTATTTCAACAAAAGTCTCCTCATCAGCACGAAATTGAAGGATCTGGAAGGAAAAGCTTCGGTATTAAATAATTTGAGTAGTCACTACAACGAGGCAGGTCAAAAAGAAAAGGCACTTAAAGTTCTTTTGGAAGCACAGAATATTTGGCTCGAAAACAACGACACGCTTAACATTGGTTTCAATCTTGGAAACATCGGAAATTTTTATCTACATAATGAAGACTTTACCAAAGCAGAGGAATATCTGCTGGAAGCTAAATTCATTTTCGAAAAGAACAATGATTTTTATAACCTGGCCTACACCTATCACAACCTGGGACTTTTGAAATATCATCAGCAGTTATTTGATGAAGCAATTGATATGTTTGAAAGTGGACTGGATCTTGCGAGAAGACAGGAAGGACATTTGCATGTTGTTGCCCTTTTGCTGAAAAAAATGTCTGAAACTTTCGCAGAAAAAAAAGACTACCATAATGCCTACCGATATGAGCTGGAGCATGGACACGCCCGAGACTCCATTTTAAACCAGGAAGCTCTGGAACAAATTACATTTTATCAAAGCCTTTATGAAACTGAGAACAAAGAAAGAGAGATCAATCTTTTAAAGAAGGAACAGGTAATCAATGAATTACAGTTGGATCAAAAAATCATTGCCCTCCAAAAAGTTCGATTGAGGGCAACTGTACTGCTATTCTTCTTTATCATCAGCACATTGTCGGGGGTAATAATTGTTTCGCGGGGACGCAACAAAAGATTGAAAGCTTTGAATGCCGGGAAACTGCAGGCTCAAAGAGAGCAACTCAAAACCATCATTAAAACACAGGAGCAGGAACGAATAAGGTTTGCCCGTGATTTACATGATGGGCTGGGGCAAATGCTTACCTCGCTGAGAATGAATTTAACCCTCGCTAGCAATACACGGCAAAGAAATATGGAAAACACTTTGCTTACGTCCAATCAAATGATTAAAGAAATGCACCAGGAAATCAGGAATATTTCTTTTAATATTATGCCCCAGCTTTTGTTGCAGAAAGGATTGTTGCCTGCCGTATATGAATTGACCCAAAAAATCAACTTTTCGGAAAACCTATGCATTTCTGTTGCTGAACATGAGGTAACCCACCGCTTTGATCCCGAAACTGAAATTGCCATTTACCGAATCATTCAGGAACTCCTGACCAATATTATTAAGTATAGCAAAGCCAGAAAGGTAAACTTACAATTTACCCAGCATATAAAAGAGCTAAATATTCATATAGAAGATGATGGTTGGGGATTTGATACCATGATGCTTGAAAAAAGCAAGGGTTCAGGATGGAAAAATATCTGTTCCCGTGCCAGGCTAATAAATGCCCGACTTGAATATGACTCCAAAGCCGGACGTAAAAACTCCACCATAATCATAGATATCCCCATAAAACATAGTCATGAGAACCATGTGCTTGAAACAAAAGCTATTAATTCGCTTCCATTTACATACAGAAACAACATCTTAATATTATAAATATGCAAAAGGAAATTATATTGGTAGATGATCACTTAATCATTATTGATGGACTGAAAAGTATCATTCCATCAAAAATGTTTAACATCCGGGTAGAAGCCAATGATGCGGAGACTGCCCTTGATTATCTGCAACAATTGCAAATTGACATACTGATAACCGACATACAACTTCCGGGTAAATCGGGAATCGAACTTATCCGGGAAGCGAAAACTATGGTGCCCCGGTTAAAGTGCATTGTATTGAGTATGTTTAACGAGCGGGCTATGGTAGAAGATGCCATAGAGGCAGGAGCAGATGCTTATATAGTTAAAAGTGCAGAGCCTCATGAATTGATCCGGGCTCTCGAAAATGTTGTGCAAGGGAAGAAATACCTGAGTGAAGAACTCACCATCAACCTTTGGAGCCATTCACTCCCCAAAACATCACCAAAAAGTGCTATTTCCGAAAGGGAAAAGGAAGTCCTGAAGCTGATACTCAATGAAAAGTCCAACAAGCAAATTGCCGATCAACTCTTTATTAGTGAGCGTACGGTGGAATCACACCGCAAAAATCTTTACCGTAAAACCAATACAGAAACCTTGGTTGGACTGGTAAAATACGCCATCGACCATAAGCTTTCCTGATGCTCCGTGGTAGCACGGATAATGTTTGACTCCCAGTACGGATGATTTTCTTTTACCTGGAAAATACCTTTGTCAGCAATTTGCCTGTAAAATACAACAGCGTTTGATTATCAGGCATATTTAATAAAGAAGTACCTGCAAAATACGCAAAGTAGCCAAAGCATTTGAAAATTGCTTTGGATAGTTCTTCTCTTTGTACATGGCAGGTTTTTAGAAATAACCATTTAATAATACAATGCAATGAAAAAGAATTACTTATTTTTAATGATGTTTCTTGTGTCGGCCTCTCTCTGGGCGCAACAACGGGAAACCATTTTTAAAGAACGGATGAAGATGAATAATACCCGGAATATAGTTTCATCTTTGCAGGATAATGAAACAGCAGATTTTTCGGGTAGCAATAACAATCATGCAAACTTGCCTGTCATCCAATCAGGCACCTATCTTTTGCACGAAAGTTTCGAAGGTGAATTTCCCACAGAAGGATGGTCTTTTCTTCCCCAACCCATTATCCATCCTATGTACAACAATAGCTATTGGCCCATGGAAACAGGACCGCTTCCTCCATGGTACATGGTAGATCTGGATGTTACCGTTCCCCCGGAAGGAGGCAACATCGCCCTGTGGGCATCCCCCCATTTTGACGGAGAACCTGGGGAGTCCAGTGAAAAATGGGCTATCTCACCGGAAGTAGCTGTTGGGATGCCCTCCAGTCTTGTCTTCTGGACAAGAAACGGGCTTCACATGCTTGACAGTCTGGATATTGTAGTATCTGTCAGCGGAGAAAATCCGGAAGATTTTACCCATGTAATTGATAAGCTTGGATGGAACAGTACCAGTGAATGGACTATGCACACGTATGATTTATTACCCTTTATGGGACAAACCATCAGAATTGGTTTCAGGAATCATAAAGAGGACAACATGTGGCATGGAGGTGGTTTATTCATTGATATGGTATCCGTTATTGAGCATATGGGACCTCCAGAATGTGCAGTACGACCTGTTCCCGGAGATAATACCACGTCTGTCAATCCATTTAACGCAACCCTGGCCTGGGATGCTGTAGGTGCAACCAGTTATGATATTTACTTGGGCGAAACCCTTCCTGAAGCACCTGTGGAAAACGTGCAAACTCGCTGGTACATGCCTCAGCTTGAACCCAACACCTCATACCAATGGAAGGTAGTTCCTAAAAGCACCATGGGTGAGGCCGCCGAATGCCCCACATGGCATTTTACCACCGGCAATGTTGAACACGAATATTTTATGAATGACAATGAGGAGGTAACAGCATGCGAAGGCTCTTTTTATGATTCCGGTGGGCAGGACTTACCTTATCATTTAAATGATCAGTTTACGAAAACTTTTTTGCCCGGGCAGGAGGGTGATCGCATGAGAATACAGTTTGACAAGTTAATGATGGAAATAGGCTGGGATTTCCTTTATGTGTATGATGGCCCTGATTCAAATTCCCCGCAGGTTCCAGGCAGTCCGTTTTCTGATGGAGCGGTTCCTCTGGTGCTTAAAAACCTCGCCGCTACAAACCCACAGGGAGCTTTGACTTTCAAAATAGAGGCGGATGATATTATTTCCAAAGAAGGATGGGAAGCGATGATTTCCTGTTTTACCCCGCAGGAAAATGCTCTTTTCGTAAAAAGCATGCAGTTTAACCGCATTGTTAAACAGTCAGAACCCACCCAGTTTACCTTACTCGTTCAGAACGAAGGGACCTCCGCTCTGGAGCAGTTTTCCATTGATTTGATAAATGCAGAAAACGACACCAACATGGGATCATATTCCTTTGAGCATAACCTTCAGCCCGGAGAATATGGAACAATAACTTTTGAACATACCTTTACTGAAAATGGTAATTTCAATCTTTTCGCCCAACCGCTCGTGGCCGGAATGAATAACCCGGTGGAGGGTGCATCGCAGACTGAAAGTGTTGCAGTTTTAAACAACCATAGTTCTCTGACAATAGGTATGCCCCAGGAACAGTCTATCCTTTATCCCTATAATAAAAGTTGGGAAAAGAGTGTGTTTCAGGTGATATACATGGCAGAAGAAATAGAGCGAATGGGAAACATCTCCGGTATGGGTTTTCTGAAAAATTCGGTTTCTGATTATGAATTCCCGGTAAAAATATGGGTAGGAGAGACTTCAAAATCAACACTTGACAGTGGGTTGGAAGATGTTTCGGAACATACCCTGGTTTTTGACGGAACTACATTCATAGGTGCCGGCGAAGGCTATACCACCAATGAATTTATTGAACCGTTTCTTTACCAGGGGCAAAACCTGGTGGTTACCATCATGCGGGTTTTTGAAGAGGTTACTTACCAGTCAGAAGGCAATTTTATGTTTGTAGAACAAACACCGCAGTATCCAGGCAGAGCATTGTCTTTCATTCATGACAGCTTTTATCATAACCCGGAAAATCCTCTCGACCCCGGTCCTGCGGGTGTCGATAATCTTTCTCTGGTTCCTTCTACTGTTTTCTTCTTTTCGGATGATGAAACAGGCGCCATTGAAGGGCAGGTAACCCTTGATTCAGAAGAAGCAGCACCAGAAGTAACCACCAGCATTCAAAATACGCTTTTGCAAGCTACTACCAACAACGATGGCAATTTTGCTTTCCCCTCGCTGCTCCAGGGTGCTTACAACCTGACGGTCCAAAAATTTGGTTACCAGGACATGATTGCCGAAGATGTGCAGGTGGTTGAAGGGCAAACTACAGAGGTAAACTTCATCATGCAGGCACTACCTATGGTAGAAATTTCAGGAATCGTGTCAGTAGCAGGAAATCCTGATGTTTTTCTTGAGAATGCTGTCATTACGCTCGAGGGTTATGAAAACCATGAGGTGGTTTCCGACCCAAATGGTGCTTTTTCAATTCCTGATGTTTTTGGATTGAAAACCTATCAGATTCATATCAGCAAACCGGGCTACCAAACATACTCGGCAGAGATTATGATAGATTCCGATGATGTGAATCTGGGGGTAACAGAACTTAGCATTATACCCTATGCGCCATTTTTTGTAACGGCTGAAGAACTTGACCAGGACATGAAAATCTCATGGGCAGGAGATTTTTATAACGGCTTTGGTTTGCAGGAAGGTTTTGAAAATGATTTTATGGATCAAGGCTGGTCAAGAGTCATTACCAACGAAGGAGAAACCTATGATGGATACCCCTTTCACTGGGAACAACACGGATTTGTTCCTTATGGTGAATATGATGAAATCCCGGTGGTTTTTGGTGAAAAGCAGGTAGGAGTATTACCTGATTACAGCAGTGCACAGGATGAATGGCTGATAACCCCCTCTATAAAAGCTATTGGCTCGTTGTCTTTCTGGATGTACGGATATCTGGGTTCTGAGGCCGGAGATGAATACATGGTAGCGGTAACCACCGATGAAGGGGAAACCTGGGATGTTATCTGGCAAGCCAGCCTGCAAAGCCCGGGTTGGAACTTGTACGATACACCTGTCGAAATTGACCTTACCGAATTTTTTGCCCAGGATATTAAAATTGCCTTTATAGCACAGGGAGCCCAGTGGGACGATGAAACTTATGGGCTTGAATATCCCTGGTTTATCGACAATGTAAATGTTGGGATGAGCAAATTGTCGTTTGATAAATTCCAATGGCAAAATTCTGGCAACCCTTTATCTGGATACAGTCTTTACCGCTTCAAAGAAGGAGACGAAATCCAGGATTGGCAGCTGATTGATAACATGCTACAGGATACGCTGTTTGTAGATGATCAGTGGAGTGAATTGCCTTTTGGAACTTACCGGTATGCAGTAAAAGCAAACTATAACGACGGACAGGAATCCTCAGCAACGATTTCAAATCCTGTTCATAACAAAATGGAATTGTCCGTTCCGGTTAATGTTAGCACTACGTCGGGGCAGCCGGCCAATGGTGCCAGGATATGGTTTTTTCACCAGGAATTGCAAGAAAAAGACAAAGTGTTTACTTACCAGGAAGGTGACAATTATCTGGCCTCTGATCTTTGGCGCGGGAATTATGACGTAAAAGTCTCCCTGAGCGGTTATGAAATCTTTGACTTTGGACTTTTTGAAGTAATAGAAGGTGCGACCCTGTCGGTGGTTCTGGAAGAAAGAATTGTGAGTGCTGTTAATCTGGAAGGAGAAGCCGAAAACGAAAACATTAGCCTTTGGTGGGAAAAAGAGACACAGACTGCAGATATGACATGGATGCTGGGCGATATTGAACAAGGCTTTGGAGTATCCTATGAACCCATGCTGGAAGTTGCCACCCGGTTTACCCCATTAGAATTGGTAACCGTTGACAAGATGAAACTCGAAGAAGTTTCTTTCCATTCCTATAATGGCCAGGCATCCTACTTTCTAGTTATCCGCAAGGGTGGCACCCCTGAGAAACCTTCTGCTCCAGTTCATGTCCAGGAAATTACGGAGGTAACATCAAATGCATGGAATGTGGTTGAATTGGACAGTGAAATCATCATCGATGCAGAAGAGGATTTATGGATCGGTTTAGAAATGGAAATCTATGATGATTTTTGTATTGGCGTTGATAGCGGTCCGGCTTTCCCTGAAAAGGGAAACCTGATACGACAAGGGGATAGTTTCGTATCAACCCTGGAGTTACACGGATCACTTGATTTTAACTGGGCCATTAAGGGGCACTTTAGTGAAACACCCTACGGAGAACCTAATGGAGAAAACTCCTCCCGGCAGTTTCACATCTATCGCAACGAAGAAAACATTGCCCAGGTAGATGCTGATACCTATTCCTTCTCTGATGCAGGCCTGCCCAATGGCATCTATACTTATTATGTTGTTGCTGAATATTTTAATGCAAGTGCTTCCCCGAGTAATAGTGTCACCATAGAAGTTGATAACTCTACTGTGGATATAACCCCTGTGGATTTAGCATCAGGAATGAAAGTCTTTCCCAATCCTGCGAGCCATGAAGTAAACATTAAGTTTCTTGAAAGGGCCGTATACCATATTCAAATGCTTGATTTGTCCGGTAACGTTGTGAAAGATTTTTCATCAGAAGACGCTTCAGTTCATTTTTCGATAGATGGACTCACCCCGGGCGTTTACGTAATAAAAATTCAATCTGATAAATTAACCCGAACAGAAAAGATAACCATTGTCCGGTAATCCTTTCTTGGTAAGTAAAAAAAAGAGCAGCCTGACAGCTGCTCTTTTTTTTATAT
>CAZZBU010000139.1:0-8678 GCA_964652315.1 uncultured Bacteroidales bacterium | reverse complement strand
CCAATCGTATGTGTTATCCGCTATAAGCTTATAAAAATTTTTTTCGTTTATCAAACGGGCCAGTTTCTTCTTTTTTGAATCAGAAAACAGCCTATCTCCATGTTTCATGATTAAATTATTCCTCTTCCTCTAGTTTCCAATAACATTGTTCCAGGTTGTGTTTGTTGATAAATTAAGACAGTTGCAACATCTAACTACTATATGCGAAAAACCCTGACAATCCTTCAATCAGGAAGGAAATTTACGTGTGTTGGATCCTTGCTATACGATTTATAAATCAGATAATGATTGTTTTTCCATTAGCAATTACAAAGAAACAAAAAAAATCAAAATATCAGCTCCGATTATTTCTTATTTAGCCTCATCAGTAAATAAATAATGAATAAAGCACCTTGGCCGATAAAATAAAAACATCAACTATGCTGGTCTCTTAAAAAAACATTAAAACGAATGGATTATTGTTATACGTAATATATTTTTATTTATCACGTGTAAGATCCGGCATTATTCCTTTATTTTGCATAAACATAAAAACAAATTTCATGATCCGTGCAGAAGGAAACCTGAGAAAAATGACGGCCCATGCTGACAACCCGGTGCATTATTCACTAGAATTTCAGGACATTGCCATTGACATGAACGAGCTGATAAATAAGGAGATCACCTTTCGGTATACCGGTCAGATCAATTGCATGAAATGCGGCACTGTTACTAAAAAATCGTACGGACAGGGCTATTGTTACCCCTGCTTTATTTCCATTCCTGAAACAGAAGAATGCGTAATGCGCCCGGAACTATGCAGGGCCCATGAAGGCATTGCACGCGACATAGACTTTGCCACAAACCATTGTCTGATCGAACATGTGGTGTACCTGGCCAATTCCAGCGGGCTAAAGGTCGGCGTTACCCGGTATACACAGATACCAACACGCTGGCTGGATCAGGGGGCTACCCAGGCCATAAAAGTAGCTACAACGCCAAACCGGTATAATGCCGGAATGATAGAAGTGGCCCTGAAAAATGTATTTGCCGATAAAACCAACTGGCGAAAAATGTTGACCAACGACCTCGGGGAAACCATCGATTTACTTGAGCAAAAGGGCATGGCCGAAGAGGTACTACCCTTTGACCTCAGGCAATATATTTCGGATGATGACACACTGTATACTTTTGACTATCCGGTAGTTGAATACCCTGAAAAGGTAAAAAGCATGACCTTCGATAAAATGCCGGAAATAACAGGGATTTTGAAAGGAATTAAAGGACAGTACCTCATCTTTGATGATAACAGAGTGATAAACATCAGAAAACATAACGGATATAAAGTGGAAATCAACATTGAATAATTCATTTTTACTATGGCAGTTACATTCAGGGCATACCGTGTGTTTGAAAAGGATAACAACACATTCACAGGAAAAGTCGTTGAACGAAGCACAACCGAATTACCGGATAACGATGTGCTTATTAAGGTGCATTATTCCGGGTTGAACTACAAAGACGCGCTTTCGGCCGCCGGCAACAAAGGTGTAACACGCAAATACCCACATACCCCGGGTATTGATGCTGCAGGAGTGGTTGTTGAAAGCAATTTCCAGGAAGTTCATCCAAAACAGGAAGTGATTGTTACGGGATTTGACCTGGGCATGAATACCGATGGTGGATTTGGAGAATATATCCGTGTACCGCACGAATGGGTGGTCGCCCTGCCGGAGGGCCTAAGCCTGAAAAAAAGCATGGTTTATGGCACAGCAGGATTTACGGCTGCTCAGCTTGTGGAAAAGTTAAGAACCCATGGCGTTTCGCCGGAAAAGGGACCGGTGATTGTAACCGGTGCAGCAGGTGGCGTGGGAAGCCTTTCGGTACTGCTATTAAAGAAACTCGGCTTTGAGGTTGTTGCTGCCACATCCAACATTGAAGATTCAGCAGATACCATTTCCCTGGTAGGTGCAGATAAGCATGTGGATAAATCGGCTACCATCGATACCACAAAACGCATGCTGTTGCCGGGAAAATATGCAGGAGCCATTGATTGTGTTGGGGGAGATGTACTGGCTACCTTGTTAAAATCGGTCATGGAACACGGGCATGTGGCAACCTGTGGTAACATCCTCTCGCATGAACTGCATACCACTGTCTTTCCTTTTATTTTACGTGGCATAGGATTGCACGGTGTTACATCTCAAAACACAGCTATTGAAGATAGAAAAAGGATATGGAACCTGCTGGCTGATGAGTATGCTGTTGAAATACCGGAAGGCCTCATCCGTGAAATATCGTTGGAAGAACTTGAAAGCGCACTGCAAAAAATGACTTCCAAAAAAAACCGGGGACAGGTATTGTTATGTCACACCTGAGCTAATAAGCTTGTGATATCCGGAATTTCTGCCCGCACAATGAACTAAAAATAGAAATCGTGGTTTATGGAATAAAATATCCTGAATCTGAAACTTAATGCATAAATTATTTCACATGAAGCTATATTTTATCCTATTGCTGTTATCCCTGGCAACCATCATGAACGCCCAGGAACAGGCTACTGAAGAGGACACCAGCTACTGGAGCAATGCCCTGAAAATTGGAACGAATTTTACGCAGACATCATTTAGTGACAACTGGACCGGTGGAGGAAATAATGCCATAGCGCTTAACGGGTTTTTGCTGGGGAAAGCTTATTTCACTAAGGATAAAATCACCTGGAACAACGAAGCAGATTTTCAGTATGGGATGGTAAAAAATGAAGACAGGAGCGCTCGCAAGACTGTGGATAAAATCATGCTGGACTCTAAATTCGGGTACCGGGTATCCAAAAAATGGAATACTTATGCTTCCCTGAACTACCTGAGCCAATTTGCCAAAGGCTATAAATATCCGGAAGTAAACGGTGTGGAAGTACGCCGGCAGATTTCAGATTTTAATGCACCGGCCTTTATCACCTCATCCTGGGGGTTGGAATACTGCCCCATCGATGAATTATGGGTGCGTATCGGGCCATTCTCACCCCGGATAACCATGGTAACCGACACAACTTTATACCGGAACATTCCTGAAAACTACGGGGTACCCATTGGAGAAACAGTGCGTTACGAATGGCTGGCATTTCAAGCCACGGCACAGTATGAAAATGAAATTGTAGAGAATGTAAATCTAAAAGCCAAATACCAGTTCTTTGCCAATTATGAAGAATTTGAACCTAAAAAATTCGATCACCGCTTTGACCTATTTATCACAGCCAAAGTGTATAAATTTTTAAACGTGAATTTCACTGCCGCCTTTATCTATGATATCGACCAGGCCGAAAAAATTCAGAGCAGCCAGCAGCTTGGTGTAGGCCTGCTATTTACGATTGGCAGTTTCGAAAGATTTGAATAATAAAATACCGGTTGGCCCCGGTTTCCCATATGATTTTTATCCTACATGTTTGAACGAAAAGGGTATTCACTTGTTATCTAATATGGCATTTATGAGGCGGCAAAATGCTGGTTAGAAGCATTTTCGTTGCAGTATGTGCGTATTAGCGCCCATATACATTGAAACTGATACTAATTAAACGTTGAAACATGGCAGAGAATATCCGCATCGAAACCTTTGGAAGCATTGCCAAGGAAGAAAACCTGACTACTTTGAAAGAACATGCCCTGCCAAACACACTGGTGCTTGAAAGCGAAGCTCCTTTTCCGGGTTATCATGGTTCAAATCTTCCAACAGATTCGGTTCCCAACTGGTTGTATTTTATTACAGCAAAAAAGCATTCGATTGAAAAGGTGATCCGGTCAACACAGGAAATTAAACGATACCTCCCTTTTACCTTTGATGCATCCTCCGCTCAGGTTTGCATTTACAACATCACCTATCCCTGCGTCCGAATCAGGGGTTTACAATCCTTTGACCAGGTGAGCACCCTGCAAAGCAGTTACCTGGATGTTGATGTTACTTTTGCCAAAAGAAAACTAATTAATGCCCCCGGAATCATCGAAGTGAAAAAACTCTTTTCATTAACCCAGCTTTCTGACCATGTTTTTCAGGATAACGAGGACAGGATGATGTTTTATCTGAAAATCCCGTATCAGCTCAAGTGGCGCATGTTTGCAGAAGTGGGCAGACAGGTTAAAAACAATGTGGACAATGCCAATTTTGATGCTGCCCTTGGTGCTATATACCTCAAGGGTGTTATGGATGTCATCCGTATTTACACCAAAAATTCTTCGGCAGAACGCCTTGAAATGATCCGGGATAAGTTTCTGGCAGAAATTAAGCGGGTGATTTAAGAAATTCTAATGATCGATGCATAGCAACGGTATTTCAAATCCAAATTTCCAACACAGGCCTCCGTTTCGGCCCTTATTAACTATGGAAAAAAACCTCACCAGACCTTGGCTAATACAACGCCGCATTTACCTGGCGGCAAAAAGGCCAATGGCACTTAATTCTAATTTAAATGTTGTTCTTGAGATTGATTTGCTATTTGTTTTTTGATATTTTCTATGGTTTCAGACTTTTCAATCCCTCACTTCTCACCCTCTTACTTCTTATTCTTACCTCTCCCCTTATCAAAAATCTTCAAAAAAATCACACCCCTGTAACTTTTCAGCAATCTGTCCGTCATACAGGCACAAACAAAGAAATTAAGAACCTTCTTAAAAATAAATGTTATGAAAAGTCTGATATTATGTACCATGATGATGAGCCTGATTTTTCCGGTTATGGCTCAGGAAGATACCACGGATGTTGAAACCGGCGAAAAATATGATACCACCCATATCCGCATTGGTAATAAAGGGTTGAATATTGTTGAAAAAGAAGACGGCACTTCCATTGATGTTGTGGATGTAGATGTTGATGTGGATGATGATGCCGATGAGGAAAAAGAATGGAGAGAAAATAAATCGGATAAGCACCGGTCCAGAAAATTTGAAGGCCACTGGGAAGGTATTGAACTTGGTATGGCAAATTTTGTGGATGCCGATTATAGCATGAGCCGTTCAGGGGATGCCAGATTTATGGACTTGCATACCGGAAAATCCTTTAATGTAAATATAAACATTACCCAGTATGATATTGGGTTGGGTACCAGTTATTTGGGACTTGTAACAGGTCTTGGCCTGGAGTTTTCATCCTATTTTTTCGATGGTAACAATTCCATTATTAAGGATGAATTTACCGGCGAAATTGAACCCGACTACAGCTATACCGGGCTTGGCATCAACCTGGATAAAAGCAAGCTGGTAACCACTTACCTTACCGTTCCTCTGTTGCTTGAAGGACAAGTGGGTTCAGGAAGTTCTTCCAAACGTTTCCGGATAGCTGCCGGTGTTATCGGGGGCCTGAAAATCGGTTCCCATACCAAGGTGGTCTATCGTCAGAGCGGCAGCAAAGAAAAAGACAAAGATAAGGACGACTTCAATTTGAATGCCCTTCGATACGGATTCACAGCACGCATGGGTTATAAATCGCTGAATATTTATGCCAATTATTATCCCACCCCCATTTTCGAAAAAGGAAAAGGCCCGGAATTGTATCCATTCGCTGTTGGGTTAGGCCTGTCATTCTAAACTGACATAAAAAATCATCATATTTTTAACTTCAGCGCTTCAAAAGCAAAGTCACTTCAAATAAATTGAGGTGACTTTATTTTTAAGGACATTACGTACGTTCACATGCTCATCCACCTAACCTCCATCTACATTTAGCTATCCCAGGAATTTTGAACCATAAAATTTATATCTTTATGGCAAAATGCTTTGAGTATGGAAGTAAGTGCCTTAAACCCTCAGGAAGAACGCCGCTATCAAAAAATCATTGATTTTGACGGCATAGGTAAAGAAGGACAGGCTAGGATAAAATCTTCAAGCGTGTTGGTTATTGGCGCCGGTGGGCTGGGCGCTCCTGTACTTCAATATCTGACAGCCATTGGCATTGGCAGCCTTGGGATTTTGGACAACGATCTTATCGAAGAAAAAAACCTCCCCGGGCAGGTGTTGTTCGGTTCAAAAGAACTGGGCAAACAAAAGGCCATTGTAGCCAAACAAAAACTTATCGAACTGAACCATCTGGTTAATTTTAACGTCCACAATATATGCATCACACCCGATAATGTGCTAAGCTTTTGCCAGGAATACGATATCATTGTGGATGCCACAGATAATTTCCCGGCCAAATACCTGATTAATGATGCCTGCGTTATTCTAAAACGAAAGTGGATTTTTGGTGCAGTATCCCACCTTGAAGGACATTTTACTGTATTTGATGGCCGGAACGGACCAACCCTTCGATGCTTTTATCCTGAAAAACCCCAAAGGGATAAAACCCAGAAAGGAGAGCTGGGCATCCTTCCGGGAATTATCGGATTAATGCAGGCCTGCGAAGTAGTCAAACTAATTACGGGTATGGGTAATGTATTTATGGGTGAACTTCGCAAATTCAATCTGTTGGAAAATACATTTCATACCCAAAAAATTGAGGTAAACCCCGAAAACCTGAAAATAAATTCCATCTGATATTCATTCATCTTTTCCCAAAACCTTTTACAAATGAGATTATTTTACATTTCATTTATTCTATTTTTAAGTTTCTGCAATACCCTGGCTCAGGCTGACAAGGCTGATTCCCTTAAAAGCCTCCTGGATACGGCACAAGGGCATGCCCGCTATCAAATCTATAATGATTTGTTTCATATCTACATTAAAAAAGACATGCCAAAGGCTGAAGAATATGCTGAAATGAGCTATAAATTATCAAAAGAGCTTGATGAGCCGGGCTTTATAGGCAGCTCGTTTGCGAAAATAGGCAACGTGCATGAGTACCGGGGCAACTACGACTCGGCACTGATATTCTATGACACGAGCCTGTATTATTATGATATTGCCGGGAACGATAAAGGAATGGGCGGCATGTATTCTTCCCTTGGCATTGTATACAGCCAGTTGGGTGAATATGAAAAATCACTTGATGCACAAATAAAAGCGTTACGGATTTTTGAGCATTTGAGCGACTCTGCCGAAATTGCCAAAATTCTGCTGAACATCGGTGGAATATATTACTACTGGGAGCAGAATGAACGAACAGTGGAATATTTTTCACGTGCCCTGGATATTTACCAATCGGTTGGCAATGAATTTGGAGTTGCACGGTGTAACAGCAACCTTGGAAGTGTGTATTTTGAGATGGGGGATGTGGATAATGCCCTTACCTATTCACTAAAAGCACTGGACTATTACATTTCAAAGGGATATCGTTTGTTTGAAGCAATCCTGGAAAGCAACATCGCAAATATATATAAAACCAAGGGAGATTATGAAACAGCCCTGAAGTATTTGTTGAAGACCAAAGAGTTTTACGAATCCCAGGGCGGACATGGGAGGCTTACCTACACGTATAATAATCTGGGTAATTTGTACATGGAAATAGGGCAGTACAGCGAAGCAGAAAAATACCTGAAAAAATGCCTGGAATTTTCTGAAGAAATCGGCAATCAGGAGCAGGTATATGAAGTATATCACAGCCTTTCGGAGAATGCCGAACGGTCCGGGAATTACAGAGAGGCACTGAAATATTTCAAGCAGCATGCCACCTTAAAAGATTCAATATTCAGTGAAAATGCACACCAACAAATAGCTGAACTTGAAACCAAATACGAAACTGAAAAGAAAGAAAACCGGATTAAACTTCAGGACGTTGAACTGGAACGGAAAGAAGCATTGTTAAAAAAACGCCAGCTTGAAAAAACCGCTTTGTCAGTGATTTCAGCGCTTGTGCTTTTCATTGCAGGCATAATTTGGTTTCGGTACCGTGAAAAACAACGTACCAATCAGATACTGGCAGAAAAAAATAAAAACATTACCGAGAGCATATCTTATGCGCGAAAAATTCAGACGGCTGTGCTTCCTCCTGAAGAACTGGTCAACAATCTGCTGCCCGAACATTTTATCTACTATCTGCCCCGTGATATCGTAAGCGGTGATTTTTACTGGGTGACCCGCATGCAAAACAAAACCATTGTGGCAGCTGCAGACTGTACCGGACACGGAGTACCAGGCGCCTTTATGAGCATGTTGGGTTTTACCCTGCTGAATGAAATCATTGGACAGGCGGAAACCCTTGAAGCCAATGCTATCCTGAATGAACTTCGCAATAAAGTGAAAAAATCGCTACGCCAAAAAGGAAATGAATACGAAGCTCAGGATGGTATTGACATAGCCTTGTGCATCATTGATCAGCCAAACCGCAGGGTACAATATGCTGGGGCTAATAATCCCGTTATCATCGTACGTAACGGCGAATTGAAAAAAATAAAAGGCGATAAAATGCCGGTGGGGTATCAGGTGGTTGAAAAAGAATCCTTCACCAACCATGAAATAGCGGTAGAACCCAACGATATGATTTACCTTTTCTCCGATGGCTATGTAGACCAGTTTGGTGGCAAACACGGACACAGGTTTAAAGCAGGCCCTTTTGAAGAATTATTAAAATCAATCTGCCACCGCAGCATGAAAGAACAACACGATATTCTGGAGCACAAACTGCTCAACTGGAAAGGCGGGTATGACCAGATAGATGACATTTTGGTTATGGGAGTGAGGATTACATAAATATACTTTGTTGGCAGCCATATGCTCAACTATTTCAAAAGCCCCTAAAATTCGCATGGATTTAGGGTTATCCGCTAGTTACCCTAATTC
>CAZZBU010000138.1:2871-8789 GCA_964652315.1 uncultured Bacteroidales bacterium | reverse complement strand
TTCTGGGCACTTTAAAGCACTGAAGAGCAGTGCTTTTTGTGTTTTATGACTATCCCATTTCTCCAATAGTATTCCACCCTTTCATCTATCTGTACCTTTTGAACCAATCAAAGCGTTTCTTTTTACCTGGTCAACAGGAAATATATGACCTGCGTGAGGCAGTTATCAAAGGATACTTTACATGCTATGGTTTTTTGCGAGAATCTTCTGGCAGCAATTAATATCCGTTTTTGCAAAATACTCCCTTGGAAGCTACATCAGGGTATGCTTCAGAATTGATAAAGAATTGTTCTCCAGGGTTTTTTGCTGAATACCGTCAGGATGCAATCTGCATTTTAGCTGGCACAGAAAGTCGTAGGGAAAAATCAATTCTCTTGCCCGTTGTCATGATCATGTTCATGATCATGTTCATGATCATGCCCGTGAGCATCGGCGGCCTCCTGGTATGTTTCATGCCTGGTGCCGAAGGGATGCTCTCCCGGGGCATAAATAGAGTACAATTTCAGGTCTGAATTACCGGTATTACGCAGCTCATGCCAATACCCGGCGGGGATAAAAATGGCCCAGTCGTCTGATACGGTTTGATCGAATGTAAGATCATCCTGGGATTTTCCCATCAGTACTCTGGCCTCACCCTGCTCAATGCGAATGAATTGATCGATGCTATTATGGAGCTCCATGTCAATGAACTCTCCGGGCTTCAGCGACATAAATGTCATTTGCATGTAATCTCCCGTCCAGCGGGCTTCACGATAAGAATTGTTGTTTACGGTAGCTTCTTCAATATCGAAAGCCCAGGGTTTTTGTCCCATATCTTCACGGGTTGTATTCTCACTTTCCTGGTTTGCGGTTTCAGTTTGCCCATCGGCGGGTTGTTGCTGGCAGCCTGCCAGAAACAGGAGAAGCAGAGCGATGCTTGTTGTGTAATACAATGTGTTCCTGATAATAAATGATGCTTTCATAATTAATAGATTTAATGATGATTGAATTGAATTAGGTTTGAACGGAATAAAGCCAAAAACTGTAAGAGCTTAATATATACCTCCTTTGGGAGGTTTTGCATCTGCAACATGGGGGAGGTGTAAAAATGAATAAGCAGCCCTGCTTTTTTTATAGTTTACCGGATTACAAAAGGCCTACCGAACAAGATAACATACGGAACTGCTAACCTGTTTAATATACTATTAATTTTTTTTACAGTATTTCTATCTTTGTCTTTCACAACAACAATTCACGCAGCCGGGGTGATTTCATCAACCTTTTTTTGAGTTGATGGCTCATGATGAATATTCTGACATATTATACGGTGGTAACACAGACATGGATAAAATATCATTTTTCCCTGGAAGATTAGTTTATTTCCCTACTTTCATTAAAGGTTTAATAACTTCCATAAGCATAAATCTTAGTGCTTTTGAGGTATAGGAGTCATCATTAAATGTACCCATTACATAAGCTTCAGTTTGCGGGTGAAAGAACATAAAAGCACCGGTAATACCAACACAACCCCAGCAAAAATATTTTTTGGGCATTAACAGCGGAATGGCTTTAGGCTTCCATACAGCATAGCCATAATCAAAACCTATGGCAGGAAAACCCATTTTTACGTCGTCATAAATCATTTGGTCCAAAGTCTTGGTCTTTATCAGCTGACCGTTAACCAGTGCTTTCATAAAAACAAGGTATTCGCTTAAAGGCGCCACTATACCACCCCCAGCATAATCAATGTTTGCCATTCTTTTATTCTCAATGAAGTTGTTGTTTAAAAGATAGATGTGGGCCGGGGGAAACTGGGGTTTGTTTTTGGGTTGGGAATAACCGTTTATATAAGCATTATCCATGCGCAATGGTTCCAGAATCATTTCATGCACAGCTTCATGAAAAGGTTTTTGGGTAATGCTTTCTATGATCAGCCCCAGCAGATAGTAATTTGTATCGGTATAGAAATGTTTTTGACCAGGCTTGCCTACAGGTTTCAGATTTGCTTTTCCCCATTCCAGTGCTTCCTTTACTGTAAATTCCAGGTTTGGATCATTTAGCATCTTTTTCAACAATGGGAAAAAGACATCGTTTAATCCTGATGTTTGCTTCAGTAATTGTTTGATGCTGATTTCGCCGGAGTAATCTTTGCCCTTATACACATGCAGACCGTTCATAAGGTCAGCATCGAGGTATTTTTCAATTTTATCATCAAAAGAGAGCATCCCTTTGTCGTATAGCATAGCTATAAGGGTAGCCGTAAACAGTTTACCCACGGAAGCAAGGTGATTGGCCTGTTGTGGATTTGCGGGCATTTCTGCTGTTTTTCCTTCGGCAATATTGATGTCAACGCCAAGCTTTTCGGAATACACCAGCAGATAAGCATTCTTTACTTTTTTATCATTTTTTACTTTTTGTCTGAATGAAGACTCAATTTTTACCTGTGCCGTAGATATCTTTTCCATGCTTTCCTATTTGATTTATACATATTGAAGTGTCCGTTATTCGCTAAACTCCGGCTAATGTAAATTTCAAAATTTAAATATCAGGGTATTGGCTAAAGCCAGCAGAGTGGTGTTAACCCACTTAGGAATTAGCTTAAATGTAACATCCTGATAAATCGCGCGCTTTTTAATAAGGTTGTCGGTTTGTTGGCGTTTACGTTCGTGGTTACCTTGCCGGACCGTACCTTCCACTTAGATTCTTACCTGTAATGCGCTTTTCCTTGTTTTTTACAAAAATCAACTTATATTTTCCTTTTTGATTGTCCCGTTGTTCTATATCAAATTTACCTATTGAACTGATCAATGGTGTTAGCTTCTGAAAACCATAATTTCTTGGGTCAAAATTGGGTCGCTTTTTTTGTATCAAACTACCAACGTCACCTAGAAATGCCCAACCATCGTCATCTGATAAATCATTGATTGAATCTGCAATAAGTTTTATTTCTTTTGAAGTAATTTTCTCAAATGTTTCTTTTTCTACATTTTTCTCTTCTTCAGATTCCTTTTCCTTCGATTGCGATTTCAAAATCTCGATATAAATGAACTTGTCGCAGGCTGCAATAAAAGGGTTTGGGGTCTTTTTTTCTCCAATGCCTATTACCTGCATACCTGCTTCTCTCAATCGTGTTGCTAATCTTGTAAAGTCACTATCACTTGATACGATACAGAATCCATTTACTTTTCCTGAATAAAGAATATCCATAGCATCAATAATCATAGCAGAGTCTGTTGCATTTTTCCCCGTAGTATATCCATACTGTTGAATGGGGGTAATGGCGTGCTCCAATAGCATATTTTTCCATTTCGAAAGATTTGGTTTGGTCCAATCGCCATATATTCTTTTGATCGTGGGATTACCATATTTTGCAATTTCTTCCATCATTTCTTTTACATGTGCAGATGGTATATTATCTGCATCAACCAGCACGGCCAAACTTATATTTGTTGTTTGAGACATATTGTTCTTTTTTATAATTCTACAATTCTACATTTATTCTAACCTCATTACCTGAACACTTATAAAGCCTTAAAGTTAGAAAGATAGTTTAATTAATCAGGACTACTTTTAAAACCAAAACAGGTATTTGTGAATTGGGCGCTGCCAGGCTGGGGCAGATGATTGTTGCTGGTTTGTCAGCGTGCGCCACCGCCCCCTGACGCCACTCCGCCGCCACCTCCCATGGTGCCGCCCCCGCCTGATCCGGTAGCGCTGCTCAGGGTAGTACTGGTGGTGGTGATTACCTGGTTGATGGTTTTAGAGAAGTTCTGGGTTATTGGATGTTGGAGCAGCACCCAAAACACGGCTTTAGTTTGGTGTGTTTCCTCCAGGTATTTGAACAATCTGTTGTAAAAGGATGGACCCAGAGCAAGTGCTACTCCATAAATGATATGTTCATTGATACGGTTATCATCCAACCTTTCATCACGTAAATCGAATTGGTTGTTTTTTAGATGCTTTCTGATGTTTTTCCATTGCTGGTAAGCTATTTCGCCTTTTGCGGTCCGATGGTAGATCATCAGTGATGCAATGGTAAACACCAGCGATAAGCCAAAAGGAATGAGCATCCATGGGCCCCATAGCGCTGCAGAAGCTCCGAAGGCCACCAGCAACAGGATAGCCACTACCAGGGCCCTGTTTCGTCCTTTTTTGCTGTAGGGGTCGTACCAGTGTTTTTTTTCGGCTTCGTCGGTTACTGCTTTTTTCCAATGGGCAAAAAAGGTCTGCATACGCATACCTTTCTTCCGGATCTGCTTTAGGGTTACCTGGTTGTTTCCTCCGGCAATCCCATCAAACAAAGTTGTGATGAGTTCTTCTTCAAAAGCCACCAGTTGGTGCCTGTTGGCAGAAAGGTGTTGTTCGTTCAGATAAAAAACTATTTCTGTTTTGGTTTTTTTTCCTGGTTTGGCTGGCTTTTCAGGGTTTTCCTCTTCCTTTATGGTAAGGAAACCACGGTAGGCCAGGTGAAACAAGGTAGCAACCAGGGCATTGCCCGTAACCATGGTTTGGGAATAAAGCCATGATACCAATGCAGGCAGATCTTTTTCGGGAAGCTGCTGAAATACCTCCTCTTTGTTCTGGATGTAAGGTATTTTGCGGTATTTGCGAAAAAACCATATCCAAACCAGCACAACCACCAGTGCAAGGGGAACAGCCATGTTTTTTCCCAGCTTGAATCGTTCCTGTCGTTTGATCTCTTCCCGCATAGCCCTTTCTCTCAGTTCATTGGCTTCCCGTGTAAGGTTGGCCGTTTCCGCCATTACTTCGGGTTTGATCTCTCCGCTGAGCAAGGGCATGCCGGGAAAAAGATTTATCGGATACAAAGACCTGATTTCGAGATACCGGCTTGCCGGCAGCTTGTCCAGTTGCACTTCCACCATCCCCCCTTCGCGGATATAAGAATCAGCTTCAAGCGACCCATGTACCCAATGAGCCAGCTCACCTGCAGCTATGGGAGCGGGAGGGGTGATAAAAGCCCTGATGTTGTATATGGGCTGTGTCCATTGATCCGAAATGAGCTGGTAGTAGAGTAATACAGCATCTTCATATTTTTCCAGGGCGCCGTCAACCTCAAATTCTATGGTGAAGGTTCGCACCGTATCACGGGCATCGAAAAAAATTCTCACTGCTGTTTCATCGCCGGATTCTTCTGCCATCCAGGTACCGGGCGATTGGCTGTCAGATTGTGCATATTCCCTGTTGTTCTCCCATACCCTGAAACGGGAAAATGTACCTTTTCCCCCCACAGGAAAAGTGCGAAACACTTCTGAAAACCGACCCTCAAAAGTAAACTCCCGATGCTCCGCAACGCGCATTGTTCCATCAGATTGCAGTTGAATCTCCACTTCTAGGCCGCTCATCTGGTAGCTTTTGGCAAGCAGAGATGGGGCTGCACCAAAACCGAAAATGAATAAAAACAAGATTGCGATTGTGCCTGGTTTCATAGCAGTGTAAAATCTAACGTTATGAATTGCAATAAATTAATCCTTTGTAATAAGTTGCTTATCCCGATAGATCATTACAACCAGATGCAAAATATCCCCATTTTTAGGGATTGACTTTGGATAATAACAGATGTACTTTTGTAATGTCATTAAAGTTCCTTTTAAGGTTAGTAATACCAAAACACCGTTAATTCCACCAAAAAAACACTCTTTGTAAGGCGCAAAAGCATTGATGGTTTCCACCTGCTGCCAAAATTAAGAGTGTTTTTTTATACCCTCCAATCAGCATATAAATCCTGAAATTCCGGCATGCAAAAAGGAAGCACCTTTGTTGTGCAGGCTAAACGAAAAATCATTTTACTGTTACTGTTGGCAAAGCAACGCTGATACCATGGTATAATAATCCGGTATTGCATCACCGGTAGGCAAAATACAGGTGATCATTTATTGTATTATGGATTTATCTGTTTTCCTTCTCGTTTAAGGGTCTTA
>CAZZBU010000138.1:0-2771 GCA_964652315.1 uncultured Bacteroidales bacterium | reverse complement strand
TAAATCGTGGGCTATGGCAGTGGGCGATCATTTTATGTATAAAGGATTAATCCATTTTTACCTGGTTTGCATGGTATGGGTTGCCATAAGAAGGAAATTATTTGGTACCGGGGAAACAGCTTTCTATAAAACCTAAAAGGTAAAATAAGTACCTATTGTTAAGTATTGCTTACCGAAGTCAGGCTTTAAGTTTTGGCTGAATGCATTGTATGGAACTAAATAATAATTCATGGATAATCCAAAGCTACCTTTTCTTACACCCGTTCCAATACAAAAGAACACAGTTTCAGATCCATATACACTATCGTTTTCTTCCCTGGGCTTATTTGTAGGAATGTTAGTCTGGAAAATCCCCAAACCAGTCCCTAACCGGTTTTCAAAATACCAGTTGTTCTTTAGCATATCCATACGGCTCACCCAAAGCCCCATTGTACCGCTCAAATCTGCTTTTCCTGTTAATGTAGTGTCAGGAAGAAAGTATTCTAATTCTCTTTTTTTTAAAGGAATAAACAAACTTGCACCCAAATCAGCCCTGTAATTCTCATGAAAGGGAAATCCAAAATAGATTGCCGGAGCCGGACTTATTCCTACGGTATTTTTCAGGTTATCAAGAGGAATAAATGCTCCCAGATCAAACCTGAATGTATTGTATATTTCCATACTTTGGCGGGTTCTTGCATTACCTTTCTTTTGAAAGAGCGTATCCAAAGAATTTTCGGTTACAGTAAACCAGTTAAATTCATCATTAAGTAAATCCAGAATTTTTAAAACATGTCCGGCTTGCCAGAATTTCTCCGATTTTCTTACAAAATCATTATACTGATAAAATCGATATTTATCTTTTGTAGCAAATTCAAAAGAAAAAGTCGGTAGATTGTTATTGTACCCGATACCGTCGTTATAATAATCCGGGATTGCATCATCGGTAGGCAAAATGTCAAATTTTAGCTGAAACAGACTATCGATAATAAAATCCCAATCATTTTTTTCGGGATAAACATTTATCTTTTCATAATCTGTGATCGTTTCATTAAGGTTGTTCGCATCAAAGTCGACAATCATTGAATACAGGTTGGCAGACCACTTTTTAGTATCGTGCGCTATTTCAATTAATTTATGAGGTTGCGATCTTCGGTAAGAAGGATGAGTGATCCAAATTCGAAAAATCAGACTGTCACCTGAGAGTTCAGCTCTTTCCAAATCAAGTTGTTTCTCTTTTAGCTTTGTAAAATGCCAGTAAACATAGGGGTAACCATCGAAAGGGTGACTTGAATCATTCCTGGGGATATCAAGAACTTTTTGTGTTTCAGGAATTGGGGTATAATTGGATTTCATTTTGTTAACCCTCATTGAAACACATCCTGTAGCTAAGAATATCGACAGGAGAGCTATACAATATTTTAATACACTTTGCATTTTTTTTCTTTTCCCTGGTTATATCGGTTTAAAACATTCCCAGGTTTAAAAACCCAGGTGATCATTTATTGTATTATGGATTTATCTGTTTTCCTTCTCGTTAAAGTGGCTTAACTTTTTCCGTACTGCCAATTTGCCCCCAAATATACATGTAAAACCAAACACTTGATGCTTTTACCAGGAAAATCCAATTGCTCACCAGCACCAGAATACCCACCGAAGGCCTGAACGCCAGATCACTCCCAAATCTATCAGATGATCTAAACCCCGGGTTAGCCAGGCATACTTAAAAAGGAGCTGGTGGAAAGAAGGATTACGCAGGTGCTTAGTGAATCCGGGAGTGGGAGAGGGTGGGAGTGGCTCTGGCTGGCAGGGTGGGTTGCTCGATTAGTATGTTGTAAACAGACCTTAATCTATCGGAATTATCGGATCAACAAAATTGATATTGGTTACAATAACTTTGTCATCCGATCGATATATTTAAATGTCTACCTAATCCTATTTCAATCAATTTATAATAGGTTGAGAATTGAATATCACTTTGACCCCGCTCAATTCTCGAAATATAGCTTTTCTTTGTTCCTGTCCTCTCTGCAAGTTCCTCCTGTGTTATTTTTGCCTCTTTTCTGGCTTCTTTTAACATTACTCCAAGTCTGAAAGCTAACGAATCAGCGTCAAACATATCTCTTGCAGGAGTCCCTTTAGGTCCATATTTGTCTTTTAATAAATCTTCAAAATTGGTTATATTTTTCATTTTATTATCCTCCATATTTTTCTGTCAAGTATTGGTTTTTAAGCTTTTCTGCCTTTTTAATTTCTTTTTTAGGTATTTTTTGTGTCTTTTTCAGAAAGCAATTGGTAAGTACTACAAGATTCCCCTCGTCCTGAAAACATAGAATTTGGATACTCTTAAATGTGGTTATTACCCGTACTTCCCAAATTCCGGCAGTATTTTCAAGCAGCTTGTAAAACTTTTTTGGAACCTGTCTCTCAAATCTTACCATATCAAGAACATATTCAATTTTTTCCTGAATCTTTGAATCCTGACCTTTGTAAAAATTGATAAAGTTATCCTTGTATGCAATCACCTCTCTGATCATTGTACAAAGTTAACTAATTAGTTTATAAATTGCCCCCAAATATACATGTAAAAAATTAATTTCTGATTCTTTTACCTGGATAACCATTGAATGCCCTTATTGATTCTTTCACGTACATTGGTTTACATTGCATTGCGTTGATCCCGGCAATATGAAGGCAGGCTCAAGCAGCTCTTCAAAATAGCCCGAACCTTGCCTGAGAAGATCATCATTTATTGTGAAGCCCTTAATCAGATACTCTCTTAGTCGTTCGGT
>CAZZBU010000137.1:0-8957 GCA_964652315.1 uncultured Bacteroidales bacterium | reverse complement strand
TTTCAGGCCGGAGGCCTTGGTTACCAGGACGTAGCGAGACGCTACGCCTAACGGGGACGCTACGCCCAACGGAGTGTTTTTACCACAAATGTGATTTAAGCTTAAGCATGGCATTGCTCATACGGATGTACTGTTGGTCAGAAAAATAACATTTACATGCTGCAGGTGCTGATGACATGTAATTATGGGTTCCAGGGTAATAAAAATCCCCGTTGCTGTCTTTTGTGGTTCCTGTGTACTCACAATCAAGCCCAACCATGGTGCTAAGATCCGGCATGGCTTCGGTGTCACAGCATTGATCACCGGCAGCATCGCAATTGGAGCCATCAACCAACTCATCGCCAAAAACAGTTTCATGCGTGTGATATAGGTTGAAAAAATGCCCCAAAAGCTGAATAAAATGCACAGCATCGAAAGAATTCTTTTGAATGAAGATTAAATCCTTTCCATCTCCGGGCATAAACGTATAACTATTGGTTACCCGCCCTTCAACATCATATAGTTTGTCTACCAAATAAACATTAATTGTATTGTTGACATAGCTTAAATCAACCAGTTCGTTATCAGTATTATCATAATAAAGCGTATTGTACGTGAAATTGTTAATGGTATACACCTTGCTGGTTTTAAAAGTAACAGAAATCCTTTCAAACACCTGGCTGGCTTCATTTAATGTAAGCTGAATGTCATTCGGGTCTATTCCGATTGCTCCTTCTGCATCTTTCACCACATGAAAACTACAGTGAAAAGTTCTGTCCAATTCCGTAATGTTATTCAGAGTAGTTGTAAAAGTATCTTCCAGGTTGACCTGATTTTGGGTGACCAAAGTAGCACAGTCGAGTACCTGGCCGCGCAAACTGAGGCTTATTGTTATAAGCAGAAAACAAAAAATAAAATAAAAAAACCCGGGTTTTCTCATAATAAAGTTCGATGTATCAATATTCTTCATCATATTCTTCTTCTTCCATGTCTTTAATAGAACCTACAATTCTGAATTCCGTCCGACGGTTTTTTTCCCTGCCTACAGGATAATCTGATCCATCAGGTAAATAATTTGGTGCTATGGGTTTTGATGCACCATATCCTTTTGGTATTAACCGTTTAGCATCAACCCCTTTTGAGATAAGATATTCTACCACATTCTCAGCCCGCTGTTGTGATAAGTCCATATTATACTCATTGGTACCCAAACTGTCGGTATGTGCACTCACTTCAATAATAAATTCAGGAGCCTCGGTAAGCATTACCAGCAAGGTTGTATCAATGACTTCTTTGGCAGACTGAGTCAGTTCGGTTTTGTCAAACTCGTAATAAATATCTTCCAGCACAATGGGTTTATCTGTCAGTACGTTTACCCAGATAGGTGGCATTTCAATAGTGTATGAAAAATTAATGTCTTCGGTTGAAAGGTGTACCTCTTCATTAAAATACTGAAACCCTTCCAAATCAAATTTATAATTCTTTTCCGGAAGGAGATCAAAATAATATTTTCCGTCTGTACCAGTGGTGTCCCGGTCAATGAGAATGAGTTCATCAAGTTCTTCATCTTCCATGTAGAGTGCAATAATGGCCCCTGCCAGCGGATCGATGGTATCAGGCACATTGAAAAAGTCGAAACCTGAATAGTCTTTTTTACGCCCATACTTATCTTTTTCCAGCGGATATATCTGACCATCTACCCCCAAACGTATAAAATCTGTCCAACGGTAATAATAGATATCATCGCAGCAGGTTTCGTTGTTTTTGGTAATCATACCCGGACGGTTGGAAGTGAAAAAACCATCCTCACGGGTTTTACTGATGGTGAAATATAAATCATCGTAGCTTGAATTTACCGGAGAGCCCAAATTTTGTGCGTCTGTCCATTTACGTCCCTCCCCCCGGGCGAAAAAGATATCCAATCCGCCAATACCCGGCAAACCGGTAGAACTGAAGTATAATGTACGGCTAAGGTAATCAAAAAACGGGGTCAGTTCGTCGCCAGGAGTATTGATTTTAAAACCACAATTACGTGGCTCCATGAATTCTTTTCTTCTGGGGTTCCAAACCGTAAACCAGATGTCCATTCCACCTCGTCCTTCAGGCCTGTCTGAAACAAAATATAATATTTCCCTGTCGTACTTTGCTGTACGGGCCAGGGCAGGCATGGTGGAGGTATAGTTATCCAGGTTAATGCCATTTTCCAGTTTTTTAGGTTCAGTCCATTGACCATCTACCAACTGGCTTTGGTAAATATGAGAGATCATCTTGTCCTGCCAGTTGCGTGCAGACTTTGTGAAATAAAAGCGTTGCCCGTCGCGGGAGAATACACCATTTCCGGTTTCCACTCCCTGCTGGTTAAATGGATAGGGAAATGCTTTACCACCAATCCAGTCCATACCTTCTTTTTGGGCCATATAAAACTGGCGTACGGGCATCACAGAATCTACATTGTTGTTAGTAAAATACACCAGGGAATCAACATTCAGGGAAGCATAAAACAAAATAGAATCGTTATATGGCATTGGCGCAAACTGAAGATGTGGACCGTTAACTGAGGAATTAAGTTGATCAATGGATACCTTAAGTGGCATCTCGAGAATGCTTTTGGCTGAGTCGCAACCGGCCATTTCATTCCGGGCTAACCGGGCATAGGATTTATATTTTTTGTGCTTCCAGTAAGCACGGCGAAAATCCTTAAACTGCTCAATGGCTTTGTCATACTCCCCAGTAGCTTTCAACATCCGGGCATAATAATATTGAGACAAGGGGAATTTCCGCAGGGATTTATCCACCAGATCGGCATAAAGCTCAACAGCTTTTTGATAATTCCGGGTTTCACGATATAAATTGGCAAGTGCATAGTTAATTTGGTGGTTTCTCTTTTTCTGCTCATAATATTTTTCATAAAAAAGAATGGCAGTATAACTGTCACCTACACGCTCGGCATTGCGTCCAAACCTGGCAAGCTGACCGGGAGTAAGTAAATTCACATCAGTCACCTGGGCCCCTCCTTCACCCAAAGGCAAACACAACACAAACATTATTAATATCAACTGACGTTTAAAATCTTTCACAGGGTATCGTATAAGTGTTCAACACAGTGCTTATGCTTTTATAAGCCAGGGTTATCTCAAAGGCACCCTGGGTAGTAGGCATGGATTGACTTGATACAACATTAAAGTCATAGGTAATTCCTATATCAAGCCGGCCAACAGTAACGCCGCCAAGTATGGCAAGGGAATTAACCGATTGGCCGAAACCATTGCGGAAATATACGCCACCAAAAACTTCTTTAACATTGGTGTTTTTTGCAAGAATTTTATAACCTGCATCCGTACCGGCAATAAAATCTGTGGCTTTGTAATGACTCATATACAGGCCCCTGGGCCTTAGGTAGAGCTCATCGCTCATATATATTTTCACACTTCCGTGAAAAACATTGCGCATGGGCAAATGCTCATTCTCCCCGGCAAAAGACTGGTTTGGATAATTAAGATGATATACTGCAAGCCCAATTTCCGGTTCAAAAATATTTATCTTCTTTCTCCAGATTAATCCAACATTCATATCCAGGTAATTGGTATGGTCCCCCACATTCTCCTCGTAGCTGGAAAGGGAAGTGTTAAAATATCCTGAATTCATATCAAACTGGTTCGGGAAAGTCATCTCATCAAAATTGAATGATTTAAAGACATATCCAACCTGAAGCCCTACCCTGAAATCGTTATTATTGATGTTTTTATAGTAAGCCCCTGACAAAAAGATTTTATTTACATTCAACCCTACAATGCCTGATTCATCATTGATAAAAAACAGGCCTCCGGATATTTCCTGGCCATACAGATAAAACGATTTATCGAAAGATACAGAAGATGTCTGAAAAGGTACGCCTATGGCACGCCATTGATTACGATAGATACCTGAAGCACGCCAGTCGCCTGTAAAATTCCCTGTGTTGGCCGGATTAAGGTACAACGGACTTGCATTAAAGTTGCTATAATGGATATCCTGACTGAAACCAGCCAGACTCATCAGGCCAAATATTATTATCAGAATATATGTTTTTCCAGGATTCACAGCCGGGTGTTATTTTTTAGTTTTGACAAAATTGTTGGATATATTGAAACAAAATCCATCATTTTCACGAATAAATCATTGCATTTTACTCGTTTATGAACACAAAAGTTTCAATACCAATTCATTTTTTTGAATAAAAGCGGTAAAAAGACTCTGAGAATTCAAACAGAATAAGCGCGTGAAAAAAGAGGTAAACAATAAATTATTAAGATTTTAGAAAATGACGAGATTACGGTTTACCATAATAATCGATTCCAATTGTCGCAACAACTCTATCTGGCTATGAGAATAAAAGCTTTCATTAGTTTATTTTTCCTTGGGTTATTCACAGGGTTTGTCAACGCCCAGGTTACAGCATCCTTTACTATTGATGAAGCCGAAGGCTGTGCCCCACATATCGTAAGTTTTACAAGTACCAGTACAGGTTCTGTCACCTCCTGGGAATGGGATTTGGGAAACAGCAATTCATCTTCAAACGAAAACCCGCAGGCCACCTATTCCAATCCCGGTACGTATACCGTAACACTTACTGTATCTGATGGGAGCTCGACTGATCAAGTATCACAAACCATCACCGTATTTGCAAATCCGGTAGCAGAATTTGAAAGTCCTCAAAAAGGCTGTGTTCCGTTTAATGTGCAGTTTACCGATCTTTCCACCGAGGGGGATGCCATCATAACCAACTGGGAATGGGATTTCCTTGGTGGCTTTGTTGATAACAGGCAAAACCCGGATTTCACCTATTCACGTGAAGATCAATTCACTGTTTCACTGAAAGTGACCGACGAAAACGGGTGTGTTTCAACCATGGTAAAAGAAGACTACATTGAAGTAGCAGACCCGCCTGCGGCAATATTTACAATTTCACCAACAGTAGCCTGTGAAATACCGGTTGACTTAACCTTTAATAATATGTCATCCGGTCCGGGGAACATTACCTATGCATGGGATTTTGGGGATGAAACATCATCAACTGAAAAAACTCCTGCAAAAACCATTGATGCATTTGGAAATTACGTTATAAAACTCACTGTAAATTCAGATTACGGGTGCGAAACAACCACAGAGAAATTATTCCAGGCCCAGGATATTGTGGCAGAGGGAACCCTGTCGCAGAACGGTGAAACACTGTCGGCGAATGACCAGATATGCCCGGGTACCATTGAATATTCGGCATCATTGCCGGATGGTATGAGCGCCATGTGGGATTTTGGCGATGGGGGTTTTGCCCACGGAACTGAGCCGGGTACCCACTTTTATTCCACACCGGGAGAATACACCGTGCTGATGACCGCTGCTCCTGGCGAGGAATGTGCCGATACCAAATCATGGACAATCACGGTGGAAGATGTCCGGGCTGATTTTAATTTTACCCCTGCCACCTCATGTATGTCGCCGGCTACAGTTAACTTTAGCAATACATCAACAAATGCTTCTACCTTTTTATGGGAATTTCCGGACGGTAGTACATCAACTGTTGAGAATCCCACAAAAGAATTCTATGTACCAGAAGATGATAATCAGTATAATATTTCCACGGGTACGGAATTTAATACAAAACTAACGGTTACCAGTGCCAGTGGCTGTCAGAGTAATGTGAACAAATCATTTATCATAAAAAAACCAACGGCACGGTTTACGGTGGACACCATCAAAGGATGTAAACCACTTACTGTAAATTTCACAGATTATAGCTTCTCAGAACAGGAAATTACCAACTGGGAATGGCTTTTTGGCGATGGGAATACACTTGACGGGGCAAACAGCGAAGTTGAACATACGTATACGAATGAAGGTGAATATGATGCACGCGTGGTAATTACAAATGCTGAAGGATGTACTGACACATCGTATGCCATTACAATTCAGGTTGGGACCACGGTAAATCCTGATTTTGAGATAGCCCCCCTCTCCTTTTGTCAAAATGAGGCAATAGCATTCAGTTATCCAAAAACCGTTACACCTGATATTGACTACTGGCATTATAAAATCGGAAATACGGATGTTCCATTAAATCCGGCAGGAAATGATACAACCTGGTTTGCTAAAATAAATGAAACTGGCGTGCTTGATGTTACGCTTACCGTGAGTTCCAACGGCTGTATTTCGGAGATTACCAAACCGGGATATGTGACCAGCAATGGACCTGTTGCGGATTTCCAGGAGGAGGTAATATGTTCATCACCCTATGAATATAGGTTGCAAGGATTACCTGTAAACCATACTGGTTTTAAATGGGTGTTTGGAGATGGTAACAGCACCACCACCACGCTGGATACAACATATACATATTCATCTGAAAGTGATTATGTTGTTGAATTTATAGCCTTTAATGGGAGTTGCTCAGATACGGCCAGGAAAGTCATTGAAGTGCGTGAGCCAAATGCCACAATATTAGCTGATACAGCCTTATGTGCAGGCGATTCCATTCTGTTTGACGGATCTGCTTCTTACGGGGCAGTCAACTATTGCCAGGAGCGCTACCTCTGGCTTTTCAACGATAATACCCAACCAGTCCGGACGAATAAAGATACGGTATACCATGTGTTTAACGCACCAGGTACATACCAGGCCACACTCATCACCACCTATGATAATGCATGCAAAGACACTACTACGCATGAGGTTGTTGTTTATCAGCCAAAAACCGGGTTTGAGACCGATTTTGAGGAAGGTTGCGCGCCCATAACCATTTCATTCAACGATACTTCAAAAGCTTATGTCCACCCGCTGCAGTCATGGCATGTTGACTATGGCGATGGCCAGGAACTCAATGCAACATCGTCCCCCGGATTTTTTGAACATACCTTTTTTGATGTAGGCACTTATTCAGTCTCCATGACTGTGACCGATACGTTTGGATGCAGCGCGATGGTAACGAAAGAGATTAAGACAGCAAATCCGTCGGCCAAATTCAGCGCTTTGACTGCAACTGAGCTGTGTGCTGATGAACCGGTGATGTTTACCCATAATTACCGCGGCAGCGACAGTGTATTCTGGTCTTTTGGTGATGGGTTGTATTCCGAAGATACATCATCAGTGATTACACATACTTACAGCGACCATGGCCAATATGAAGTGTCACTGGTTGTGTATAAATACGGTTGTGCCGATACCTTCTCCACTGCAGCTGATTTTGTGAAGATTCAAAAGGCTGATGCCTATTTTACGCTCAGTGATACCTTTGTAAACTGTTATCCAAGCCTGATTGAGATTAAACATGCAGGAACCGCAGACAGCATTATTTCCGGTGGACAGTGGGATTTTGGGTATAAGAACAGCTTTAGTGAATATGCTGCTGAACGCCAGTTTACTTATGCCGTACCGGGTACTTACACCATTTCGCTTGATATTGAAACAACCTATGGCTGTAAAGATAATTATTCAAGGGATATGGTGGTTACCGGCCCGAGGGGCTCATTTACCATGGATAGGGAAGCCATTTGCCGTGGAGAAGAAGTTACGCTGGCCCTGAAGGATACCATTGAGGTGTTTGAATATGAATGGGACCTGGGTGATGGCAATTTTGTGACCGGCAGTCCAATTACCCACCGGTACTATGAACTGGGTGATAACATTCCAAAGTTGATTTTATACGGCGATTCAGGGCGATGCATTCCGCCACCGGTGGAGGATACATTATATGTATATGAGCTCAGCGCTGATTTTGCGATTGAAAATCCTGCCCTGTGTGAACAAACAAACATTATATTTACCAATCATTCCTCAGGACAAACAAGCAATGCCTGGTCGTTCAGTAACGGAAATTCTTCGGTAATGGAAAATTTCAGTGCCAGTTTTGCCCCAGGCGATTACCAGGCCAGCCTTATCGTTGGGAATGACTTTGGTTGTGCCGATACCGCCAGCAGGGAGTTTAAAATTCACCCCCTGCCGCAGTTATGGGTAATGCCGGATACGGCAATCTGTGCCGGGGAGCAGGCTGTTTTAAGGGCCACAGGGGGAGATACGATCCGCTGGGCACCGGGCAGCAATATCGCAAATCCGAAAGCTTATGTAACCACTGCTACCCCAGGCTTTACTTCTTCATACCTGGCAGTGGTGGCTGATACCACAACGGGCTGCATCAGTCAGGATGATCTTCTGGTAACGGTGTACCAGGAACCGGATGTGGCTGTATCTCCTGAAGATACCAGCATCATTATTGGTGAAACAGTGCTATTCAGGGCTGATTCCCTGCCAGGTGTAACCTATCGGTGGACCCCGGAAGAATTCTTTACGTGCCCGGCCTGTGCCACAGTGGCCCTCACTCCCACTGCAAGCACTACGGTTACACTGAATGTCAGCGATGCCAATGATTGTTTTGTTATTCCAATCAATATCCCGCTGGAAATAAGGGAAGAATACTCGCTTGATGTACCAAATACCTTCACCCCAAACGGTGACGGCATAAATGATGTGGTCTACATTCGCGGTTGGGGCATTCAACGGCTTGTAGAGTTCAGGATTTACAACCGATGGGGCAATGAGGTGTTCTTTACAGACAACCTGCATGAAGGTTGGGATGGCACCTATAACGGTAAATTACAAAACATCGACACCTATGTTTATGTGGTAAAAGTGGAAACCTGGGAAGGAAATGTAATTGAGAAAAAGGGTACAATTACGCTATTGAAATAGTGCCTTGAGAACCATCAAACTGCCATTTCGGCACTCCGGGACGACATTGAAGTCCTATGAGATGACATTGAGGCAGTCCGAGGTGACATTGAGGCAGTCCGAGACGACATTGAGACATTCCGAGATGAGATTGCGATACTCCGAACAGACATTGATATATCTGGAGATAATATTGAAGCAGTCTTAGACGGTGTTGAGACATTCTGAGATGACATTGCGATACTCCGAACAGACATAGATAAATAATGCTTTGAATGCCA
>CAZZBU010000136.1:1433-9024 GCA_964652315.1 uncultured Bacteroidales bacterium | reverse complement strand
TATTGTAACCCTTGCACTGTTGCAACTGGTTGGTTTCAAAAGCATCCTGAAGAATTCAGGGTACATTATTTTGAGTGTGGCATCTACCGTTATTCCTTATTTGATCGTCTCCGGGTATAATTATGAATTTCCATCCCTCATTGGTGGTGCCACCGGTTTGATAGCATCGGTTATACTGGCACAAAAAAACATCGGGTTAACATCCGGAGATGCTGCTATAAAGGTTGATTTAAAACACCAAAAAGCGGTTACCGGACAGCAATTGCTCAAAGCCACTTTCCCCTTGTGGGGCACCATCCTGGTATTGGTGCTCACACGCATCCCCCAGCTTGGCATTAAGCAACTGATAACAGCCGGTTCTCCTGCCCTGGAAATCCCGCTTGGCATGTTGGGCGATTTATCCATTTCAGCAGCCCTGGTTATAGGACTGGAAAACATTTTCCGTACTCCACAGGAATGGTACCACATGTTGTTGTATGTGCCCTCCCTCATTCCGTTTGGGTTGGTTTCGCTGATAACGTTTTGGGTTTTTGGCACCCCGAAGCGCGATATCAAAACAGCATTTGGCAACACAGTGCAGCAAATGATAAAACCAACGTATGCCCTGCTTGGTGCGTTGGTATTTGTTAACCTCATGATGATGGGTGGCGAAAGCTCGGCTGTAAACACCATTGGCCAGGTGCTGGCATCGGCTACCGGTGAGTACTGGAAGTTTTTTGCCTCCTACCTGGGCGCGCTGGGATCCTTTTTCTCAGGTTCGGCCACCATCTCCAACCTTACCTTTGCCGGCATTCAAAATTCCATTGCCCTGGAAACAAACCTCGACAGAACCACCATCCTGGCCCTGCAGTCGGTAGGCGGCTCATTTGGCAACATGGTATGCATCAACAACATTGTTGCCGTAACTTCAGTGCTGGCCCTTATAGGTAAAGAAGGCTTCATCCTCAAACGCACGGCACTTCCTATGATTATCTATGGATTGCTCACAGGAGTTATTGCGGTTATGCTTTATTGATAGGGTTTGGCTGGTAGTAGTGAATAGTAATCAGTGAACGGTGAGGTTGAGCATGGGGCATAGGGTAAAGAGCATAGAGTTCGGATTTTTTCCAGCATTACAGGAGGCAGCACCTACAGGGCAGGCTGAAACCCTACAGGACGGGCAAAAACACCTACAGGAGCCCCTTAACGAACAGCAAAAAAACATCCTGCTAAATTACAGATTGATATAATGATTTCGTGTTTTTGAGAAAAGAAATGATTATGAGAACGATTCAACTTAATATACCGGATAGCGTTGATTTGAAAGATTACGATTTTTCAATGATAGTTGCTGCAAAATTGTATGAGGATGCTAAACTTTCGGCTGGACAAGCAGCTGAGATAGTTGGATTATCTAAAAGAGCATTTATTGAAATGTTAGGTAAATATGGCGTTTCAATTTTCAGTACATCAATTTCTGATTTACATACCGATATAGCAAATGCCTAAGATTGTTATCTCAGATACCAGCACTTTAATTGATTACTACACCTGAGATAGCAGAAGAATTTGGAGAAGAGCTGCCAGATTGGGGTATAATTCAGGCTGTTTCAGATAAAAAATATCAGGATTTTCTTGAAACTCAGATTGATTATGGTGAAGCAAGTGCAATTGCATTAGCCACAGAGTATGACGATGTATTATTGTAGCCCAACATTAATATACTTTTAAATCGGTTGATAATATAAAAAATGGATATCGAAGATGCCCTGTGGGTTCAGATAGTATCTACTGCAGAATAACAGACGATGTAGCCGAAATTATGGCAATCGATGGAATGCAAGATTTGAATACTATTCTTTAATCAGTTACTTTGCTCCCGGCTTAACCAGTAAATCCCCTTAACCCCGGAGCGGATATCATCAAGCTTCAACAAAACAACTATCTTTTCAATATAAGCCAGTGTACCCCAAAACGTGACTGTATAAAATAACCAGGGGTAAAAGCCAAATGCAAACAATATAACAATGAAAATACCCTGTGCATAACCCGACGATACTACTGAATATAAATGAAGCCCCGGTACCTTACGAAAGCGTATAAAGGCAACAACATAACTGGCTAAAAGGGTACCTATAAACATGTAAAATGCCCAGGCATGTGGTTCAATTTCTTTCCATTTAAAAATATATATGCCAATAAACGCCAAAACATAAGTGAACATATCGGCCAGGTTGTCCAAGGCAGCTCCAAACCGTGTTTGAAGGTTAAATAATCGAGCGATGCTACCATCAAGCACATCACTTATTAAGCTGATACATATAAAGATTGCATAAAGTTTTTCCTGTCCGGAGAGGGCGAAAAAGAGTATGACCGGCGAGATAACAAGACGATAAAAACTAAGCAGGTTTGGCAGATTTAGAACATTTTCTCCTTTAATAATTAATTTCATAGTATTCTTGTTTTTTAATTTTTAAACTGTGCATTGCGCGTTTTGGTTTACTTTTTTATTCAATAAGTTTCCTCCAATAAAATAACCTAGCATTTTCCGCAAAGAATCTTGTGTAATCTCATCTACTTTGATTGGCATTGTCTTATCCAGATTAGTTGTGTCAAATACTAAATTGACATTACTATACTCTCCTGTAAATGACATCCCAATATCAATTAGCCTTTCTAAAGATGTCATGCTGTTTTTTGCAAGTTGCTTGCATGGGATAATATTTATTGGCAGGGTTTCATTGATGTAGTCAATTATTTCACTATTTTTTACTGGCCGTTTCGATACAAGGTTTATTACTCTTGCCATATTTTGAGTTTCCACAAATGACATTAAGTAACAGGTAACCGTGTTTACCGGCATTAGATTTTGCGTTGAATCCGGTTTGACTTTAATTTTAACACGCTCATTTGGGTAGCGAACAGCCAGGTTGCACACTCTTTTTGTGAAATCGAATATACCAAAACCAGTCTTTGTAACTCCTGTAATATTATTGCCTACAACTTGTGAAGGTCTTAAAACATACGCATTTAATCCATCAGTTTTAATATGTTTATATATAATATTTTCAGCAAACCTTTTTGACTGTTCATAGTAATTTCTAAAAACAGAGATGTCTTGATTTTCATAAAATCTTTCTTCAAATTTCTCATTTGTCCTGCCACATGAATAGGCAGTGCTTATATAAAAAAAACGTGAGCGTTCGTTGGCATACCTTTGAAAAACATCAATCGAATTCTCAACTCCATTAATATTTGTTTTAAATATCTCGTCTTTGGTTTTTTCGCTGTATTTTAAACTGGCTGCAAAATGAGAATAATCAGCCTCCCCGTTAAAAATATTCGTCAGATGTTTAGTAAGGATTGAAAGATTTTTATCCAACAGGGAATAGTTGTAAACAGTGAGTTTTTTAATATTAATATGATTACCGTTATTTAAATTTTTTAATGAATTTAGCATTCGCTGCTTTGCATGTTCATTACTATTACCACGAACTAATGCAACTACCTCATAATCCTGATTGATTAACTCATAAATAAAGTTAGAAGCTACAAATCCATTTGCACCGTTTATAATTATTTTTTTCATATTGCTACATGAAGATTATTAATATTAAAATTATACTAAGGGGTATAGAAAGGTTATCAGACCCACGCCAACTAAGCATCTCACCCAATGTCCCTGCCAGGGCTACAGCCATTGATAATATAATTGTAGTTGTATCAAAATTTCCTCTTCTGAAATAGAGTGCAATCAAACTGATAACCAAACTGGATATAAAAAAAGTAATTGAACCAAACATGGATTTTTTTGTATCAATACCAAAAATTTTTATACGGTGATTATATTTCTCCAGGCTCATTCCTACGATGGCTGCCATGGGGTCGGATATTGCCAGAATCAACATCGGTAAGATATAGATTAACTTACTACCGGTTAGTTCGTAAATTAAAAATGTAGTGTAAATGGACAGGGGTAATACATAACTGCCGATTGATTTTCTTTGGATATCATGGATTGAATTAAGTTGAGTGCCATGCCGGGAAACAAACAAAACCAGAAAAAATATGAGCGCAAGAACTAACACATACCAATGCGATGTGAAAATATAAGGAAAAGGTATAGTGGATAATATTGAAACAAAGTGGGCAAACTTGCGTGATATTTCTCCTTTAATTTTTAACCTTCTGTAATTTATTTCATTAAAAACCAACAATAACGAAATTCCTGTCAGGTATATAAAAGCTACTATGATTGAATTTTTGTCCATAATTTATTTTCAAAAATTGATAAAGTGTATAAATGCCATCCATGCTGATGCTGCTATCAGACTATCGAAACGATCAAGAAAACCACCATGGCCCGGAATGAGATTGCTAAAGTCTTTTGCATGGAATTTTCGTTTGTACCAGGAGGCTGAAAGATCTCCCAGGAAAGCAAAAACTATTATACCAGTGGCCGTAATTAGCACAATAGCAATTGGCTTTGGGTATAGTTCTCTGAGAAACACAGCACTTATCAATGCGGTAATCGCTCCTCCTATTACCCCTCCCATCGTTTTATTTGGGCTAATGGTTGGCAATAATTTTTTGCGCCCAAATAACTGACCTGAAATCTGGCTGAAACTATCAAAAATTGAAAGTATCAAAAATGCGAATAGAATCGTTTCTCTTCTGAGGATGCTAAAAGTGTAAAAACCTAGCGAACAAATTCCCAATATTACGAGTGCAAGTAGAAAGATTTTTATTTGTTTATATCCGGATTTCACAAATAAGTTAAACAGCTCATATATAGCAACCATTACAATTAGCATAGCCAAATACGTGAATATAACAGGCTGCACCACAATACTAAAAAACAGTGCATTTATAATGATAAAATAGCTGACATATTTGAGCCAATTTTGGCGGGCTGTATCGGGTGGTTTCTTTCTATTGATAAAATAAAAACCAATTGCTCCAAGCAAAAAATAGACGATTATTACATAGTAAATGGTGTAAAACATTCTTACATTATTTTACTGTTATCATTAATATCCCAATTATTGCCATTACAAAGGCATAAATGTATTTGACTGAATCTCCTGACTTTTCAATAGTAGATTTTGCCAATAATTTAGGCCCTATAACTGCACCTGTTACAGAACCTATTGTTAAGAATCCCACCAAGGTAAGATCAATGCTGCTTACAAGGAAATGAGCGCTAATTGCAAATAGTGTATTTGTCAAAACAACCAACAAAGAGGTTCCAATAACTACCTTTACAGGGATGCGCATATTGAATAAACTCGCTAATATGGGAGCTGTGCCACTTGTACCAAAAGTGCCTGTTATTATTCCTGCTGTGAAGGCAAGGAAACCACTCTTGGTCATCCTTAAGGGCTTATGTTTTTCCTTTTTCAGATGTGTTTTTCCAGCTTCTCTCCATGTTGAAATTACAATATTTAAGGCTATTAGTATAGTATAAATGCCAAAACCAGCCTTGAGTTGCGCTGTTGAAATTACTCCAGTTACCCATGCCCCCACAAAAGCACCTATAACACCAAACAGGGATAGCAACATCCCTATCCTTGCATTGACATTGCCTTTCCTCAAATGCCCAAGGGAACCAACAATACATATTGGCAATGTTGCAACTAATGTTGTTATTACTGCTGTTTGAGCAGGAACTTTTAATCCCAGCGTTAGAACAGGCAAGAAAAAAAATCCACCTCCTCCACCAAGGATGGTACCAAAAACCCCAACCGTAAACCCCACGATTGGCAACAAGTAAAACACCGGCTCTATTGTTGAGAAAAATACCATAATGAAATATATTAACTTACTGTCCTGTATAGTGGCATAGCTATAATTTTTAATTCTTGTTCATCACTTATTATCCTAATTTCCTTTTAAAACGAAGAAAACTCGTAAACAAACCCTGCAGTGACAGTTAAAAAGTGCAGCCAGTTCTTCACATAGCCATCACCTGGGCCCGGGTCATCATCCGAAGTACCCACTGCGCCGCCACTCAGGTAACGAAGGTTTAAAAATGCATTTACTTCATCCGAAACCTTTAATCCCTGCCGCAGGCTCGCATCCAGGATGGCACCCACCACCTCATTGTCGCTGCCGTTGATGTAACTGATGGGGGCGTAAAAGCCATCTGTTTCAATTTGCGTGTAGGTTAGGTCGTTGAAATTATATCGGGTACGGAACTTCAGGACCGGCACCGGCCCGATGTTCCTGTTTGATCGGAATAGGGTACCGTCTGTTGACTCAAAGGCAATGGTGGCATTCCTGATTTGCAGGGAGGCTCCCAAGGCAAACTTGAATCGTTCATTGTCGGGCAATAATTCATTCAGATAACTGATGCGCCAAAAGGGAAAGCTGTACAAAAAATCAACGCTGGTGCCGGCAGGGAAGGTGAGGTCATCAATAACTAAGTCCCTTTGAAGCAAAGCAGCCGATTCCAGCCGCAGAGGCTGGTACAACAGGCTTATCGTGTGTTTTCTATTGATTTCCAACTCAAGGGACAGCCTGCTGACCGGGAACAATACATCCTGTCCTCCTTCTTTTACATAATTAATGTAGGTACCACTGTTGCTGAATTGTATTTTATGGCTCAGCACAGCCAAATAGCCCAGTTCTGCCACGCCGCGGAACTTTAGCTTGTTATCGTGCGAAGATGCCTCCAGGCCGGATCGCTGGGCCAATCCGGTTGCGTTGAATAAAATGAGGATCAGAAGCAGGGGTATATTTTTTTGTATCATAAAAACAGTTTTTATGGGGTATTAACATGGATTGGAGTGTAAAGTTTTGGAATAATACAGGCACGCGTCCGGAGACGCGCGCCAGCTTGGGGTAATTAAAGTAGTAATGACCTCCGCATCGTCCGATGGTGCTATAATTGCCAAACATCATACCACCAAGCAACAGCGCAAAACCCTTGCCAACCGAATGAAAGATACTGATGACGAATTAAAACTTGTCATTGTGCGAGATATGTGGCTCACGGGTTTTGATGCACCAAGCATGCATACCCTCTATATCGACAAACCCATGAAAGGCCATAACCTTATGCAAGCCATTGCAAGGGTTAACCGTGTGTATAAGGATAAACCAGGCGGTTTGGTTGTTGACTATCTGGGCATCGCTTCCGACCTTAAAAAGGCATTGTCATTCTATTCCGATGCAGGCGGAAAAGGCGACCCGGCCATTGCACAGGAACAAGCCGTTCAGCTTATGTTGGAAAAACTCGAAGTGGTTTCCAATATGTTTCAAGCCTGCCCGCCGGATAGGCGGGGTTTCCCATACGAAGAATATTTCGAAGCTGCGACTTCACGTAAACTTTCAATGATATTGGCAGCAGAAGAACATATCCTTAATTTGGAAGATGGCAAGAAAAGATACATTAACGAGGTAACTGCACTTTCAAAAACCTTTGCAATAGCCATTCCGCATGAACAGGCAATGGATGTAAAAGAAGAAGTGGCATTTTTTCAGGCAGTAAAAGCACGCTTGGCAAAATTCGATGGTACAGGCTCAGGCAAAACCGATGAAGAAATTGAAACAACCTAGACAAAGCATTGGTTTCCGAAAAAGTAATAGATGTTTTCGATGCCGCTGGAAT
>CAZZBU010000136.1:0-1333 GCA_964652315.1 uncultured Bacteroidales bacterium | reverse complement strand
TAGACAAAGCATTGGTTTCCGAAAAAGTAATAGATGTTTTCGATGCCGCTGGAATTAAAAAGCCTGATATTTCTATTCTTTCCGAAGATTTCCTTCTGGAATTAAAAGGAATGGAACACAAAAATGTGGCTTTAGAAGTATTGAAAAAACTATTGAACGATGAGATTAAAACACGTTCAAAAAAGAACCTTGTAAAAAGTAAGTCTTTAATGGAAATGCTCGAAAACTCCATTAAGAAATACCACAATAAAATCCTCACCGCTGCCGAAGTCATGGACGAACTCATCAAATTGAGTAAAGAAATCGTCAACATGGACAGCGAGGCAAAACACATGGGATTAAACGATTTTGAATATGCCTTTTACACCGCCGTAGCCGATAACGAAAGCGCACGGGATTTAATGGGAAAGGACAAACTAAGGGAATTGGCGGTAATCATAACCGAACGGGTAAAACAAAACGCTTCAATCGACTGGACCATAAAAGAAAGTGTAAGGGCAAAACTAAAAGTAATCATCAAACGCACATTGCGCCAATACGGGTATCCGCCCGACATGCAAAAACTCGCAACCGATACCGTATTGAAACAAGCAGAATTGATTGCCAATGAATTATCTTCAAACTAAGAAATAGTATTCATAATAATAATTTTAAAGATTAATCGTTAAAAAATCCGCAAGGAGTTCGCAATAATCCAATTTATTAACCCGTCTGCCGACAAAGCAGGCTTAAAATTTATTTTTTATGGCAACTAAAAAAATATTAAGTGAAGCCGAACCGAGCTTGCGAGCTCACCGAAGGTAAACCCTCGAACAATACAGGGTGGCATTAGAAAACGTTGAGAACCAATCAGAAATCGCTACTATCATGGCAGAATTCGGTTATGATTCCGAAACAGTCAATCAGGGTAAAGCATTGTTAACAGAAACAAGACAAATTGCATCGGCTGAGACTGATATACAAACAAACTGGCAAGATTAAAGATAACACCAGAAGATTTAACCGCAGCCAACACCCTGATAAATGAATTGGAAGCGGCATAAAACAGTTGGTATTCAGTGGTATGCGCGGGTTAGTAGCCCGCTTCGACTTTTAGTGTACCTTGACAGGAAATCGCTCGCAATTCCTTACTATCCATACCACCAACCGTTGGCTTTAATGATTAGAGCATCTTGCAAATTTGGAGATGTGACGAAAAAAGATTAAATTGCGTCAACAAAATGACGGTATTATGGATTATTTAGTCAGGGAGATAACGGAAAATATCAAAAGTAAGCTTCAATCGAATAAAGTAGTAATTGTATTTGGGGCAAGACGAGTTGGAAAGACTGTG
>CAZZBU010000135.1:0-9112 GCA_964652315.1 uncultured Bacteroidales bacterium | reverse complement strand
TTATAATAATCCCGTAACTTGCTTTTCGGTATACCAATTATTATTAACTAAAGCTTCTTGAAGCCAATCATTATTATTTAAAAACAATTTAAATCATGAAAAAATTTAGTATTACAATTTTAGCGGCCCTATGGGTTAGCCTTAGCTATGCACAAATTAAAGTAGATTCAGAAGGGAAAATTGGTTTGGGAACAACTACACCCTCAACTGATATAGATATTTCTGGCAGTGTTGATATTACAGGTCCATTCATTGATATAATGAGCTATTATAATCTAGAACTATGGGCTGATAATTTATCCCAATCGAAACTAACATTCCAACCTACGGCAGATGATTATTATTTGGACATACTACCTTCTTATGCTCCGGTTTATTTTGGTTCTTACGGTCGCAGGTTCATGGAAATGTATGCCTATACCCTGAATTGTTATTCATTGGTTCAACAATCAGATATCAATACCAAGGAGAATATTAAATCGCTTGAAAAATCATTGGATAAACTTACCAGCCTGAATGCTATTACCTTTGATTACAAAAAAGAGTATTACAACAGTGATAGTTCAAGCGCAAAATATGATAGCAAGCTAAAAGATAAAATAGATAAAGAAAGGAAAAGCCACTTTGGCTTTAGCGCCCAGGAAGTACAACAACTATTTCCTGAGTTGGTGCATGAACAGGAAAAAGGGCTGCTTGGTGTGAATTACGTGGAATTTATCCCGGTTATTATCAGTGGACTTAAAGAACAACAGACCCAGATTAACACCTTGCAGCAAATAGTAACAGCACAGGAAAAGGAAATTGTAGCGCTAAAAAAGGATGTAGCAAACCTTGCCGGTGATAAAACCTTAAAAAAGGCAACAACGGAACCTACAGGAGATGAAAGTGAAATAATGCTGTATCAAAATGCACCCAATCCCTTTAACCACGAAACAGAGATTCGGTATTATATTCCTGAAACCATTGCTAAAGCCAGTATATATGTACACGACCTTAATGGTGGCGAAATTATGGTGCTTCCGATAGAAAACACCGGCGATGGTAGTGTTATTATTAAGGGCGCGGAACTGATGAAAGGAATGTACACCTATACTTTAGTTGCAGATGACCAGATAATTGATAGTAAGCGAATGATATTAACTGAATAATAGTTTGAATATGAAAAACCACTATATTCCGATACTGTTTATAATTCTTCTCGCAATACTTTATTGTCAGAGTAGCAGAGGAGAAGAAGTAGTAAGAACTAACATCGAGGTTACAGAAGATGCCATTAATTATTTTGTTAATCATCAATACAATAGAGCTGGTTTCCCACAAGAAATACATGGGAATGAGTTGGGAATAGAGTATGATATTACTTTAAATTTACCCTTTATTAGATTATTAAATAATCAGGCTAAAATTGAATTTGGGTTTAGAATAGAATCAAATATATTTAATGGTACTGTGGAGTTTGAAGATAATGTCGCATTTATTGTTCCTAGCATCGAAGATTTAACGGTGAAGGCAATTTCACAATCATTTGTTAACAGAGTAAATTCTTTAAATATACATACAGTATTAAAAAATGCAATTATTGCTACATGGCAGTCCTTAGAACTTGAAGCTTATCCAATGAAATTAGCTAAAATTGCCGAAAATACAGAATGGATTGCTGAGAGAAATATTTCTGTGATTGAGCCGTATTTTTCTGTTAGTTTTAATATCGAATCGGGAAAAATCAATATCGGATTAAATACCTACCTCAATGGAGAAGCACCACTTTTTACTGCGTATTTGACGACAAAGGAAGATTATGAAAATGGAGTTTCAGAGACTCCGACACCTGACGACTATTTTCATTTTTATTCGCCAATTAAGGTTACACTCAAAGAAATAGAAGTGCATTTAACAAATGTTGGAAGAATTTATAAGCTAACCCCTAATGTAGTTGGAAGCAAGAAAGAAAAAACCTTTGCGAAATTGGACTATAATAGGCTAAATCCTGGTAATTTTTATATTGTGAAAGTATTGTATGAAACAGGTAATACTTTTTACATGAGACAATATGAAATCCTCTGTTCGGTTGGATATACACATAATGGAGTATGGTTCTATGATTTTTTTGCACCTAGTAACGCTTTAAATTGATGTATAAAAATGAAATATTATCTATTATTAATAATGTGCTTATTTTGGATAAATAATCACTCTGTAACCGCTCAAAATAATATAAATATTATATTGGATGAGTTAAATATAAATGTTGTTCAAGACGTATTGATAGATGCAAAAGCAATAAATTTCGGGGAATATTTAGATCAAAATGGATTAAATGCTTGGTATCTCAATCTAAATGAAGCATATATAGATATTAAACCGAACAATACTGTTACTATAAGCAATATTAGTTTAACGGGCGGTGTTGATCTACAACTTTGGATATTTGGGCAAACATTATCGGGACTTATAACGGGTTCAATTTCAGGTCAGTTAGAGTTTAGAGGTGATGAAAATGAAGGCTACTCGCTTTTTATTAATTCAACTGATGCCAATTTGAATTACTCGGGGTCCTTTCAAACAGTCGTAAACTTAGTAAATCTTTTAGAGTATGACATAACTGATTTTATACCGGAAATTGAAATATCAATAGGTACATCATTACTTCCTGAAATGGCTCTAGAATATTTTAAGTCTGGTATCCCACAAATATCCACAAATGATAACGAAATTATTTTAACATTTGAAGTTCTATTTGCTGATTTAAATATTAAGAATACCAAAGTGATCTCAGGTGAAGACATCTACTACAGGGCCAGTAATTCAATTCTAATAGAAGGTGAATTTTTGATAGAGCAAGGGGCAACATTTCAGGCAGATATTATTCCGAAGGATTAGTTAGGTATTTAATCTACTCTTTAATTTGTTCTTATTGCTGTAGGTATTAAAGTAATCGATATGAAGAAAAAAGGCATAAAATATATGATAATATTGTTATCTCTCTCAATGTTGACCTTTGTCCAAAACTCACTATTTTCTCAAGCAAGAATTAATAATGAAAATCATCCTTTTGTTTCAATAAAAAGTGGAGCCTATTTTCCAACAAAAGAGAACTTTAAAGAAATTTTTAGTACACACTTTGCTCTCATCAATGGTGTAAGTATGGGAATTCCTATAATAAACAAGAATTTCTTTTTCTATTCAAAGGCAATGTACTTTCGAAAAAAAGGTGTACCCATTATTTATCACTATGAGAGTAAAAATGGAATTGATACGTTCTATACTACACAGGAAGGAGGGGTGGAGTTGGAGCAATGGAATATAAATCTGGGGTTGCAATACACCAGACAAACAAGCAATAGTGGTAAAATATTTTTTAATGGAGGGGTATTAATTGTTAAGTCAAGTTCAAAATATAAATTAACACCAGAAATCAATACAACGGCAAGGGGTTTGGCTGGATTTTTTATAGGAACTGGATACGAAAAAAAACTGCAAGCCTGGCCTTTATCTCTGTTTACTGAACTACAATATAATTTCGACAGGGGTATAATTTGGTTTGGAAATCCCGATTTTGGAGGAGGTAATGTTAATGTTGGAATTCGGTATTACTTCAAAGAATAAATGCTCTTAAGGATGCAGTAACTCTAAGACTTGCATCAGAACTAAGTAAACTCCGTGGTTTTTACTATACATTTGGATAATTTCTAATGCCAGTATATATATCATAGACCTGAACGGAGGCGAAATTATGGTGCTTCCGATAGAAAACACCGGCGATGGTAGTGTTATTATTAAGGGCGCGGAACTGATGAAAGGAATGTACACCTATACTTTAGTTGCAGATGACCAGATAATTGATAGTAAGCGAATGATATTAACTGAATAACTATCAGGAAATAAAACAAGCATGATTAAAATAGTTATAATACGCAAATGGAAATGATTATTTTAATTATGCGGTTTTATCTAATGGTAAAAAAAACAAAAAAGATGAAAAAAATTGTGACCTTGATTTTATTCATGTTACCCCTTTGTCTTTTTGCTCAGAGTAGTGAATTGATTGGTGAGTCACTGAATAAATTCAGAATTAAAAATGGATATAATCCAATTGAGCTAGATACGCTTTTATGTAAAGTACTTACAGATTTACACATTGATAGCCTATATAAACTCAATGGCAGTTACAATAAGGGTGAAATTAGAAAAGTCCTTCAGAAACATGAGGTTTTTGATTATAATTTTGAGGTAGTTTTATTTAGAATACCAAAATATGAAGTAAATGAACTTCCTGAATTATTGAAAAAAAACAATAAAATATTAAAAATTTTGAGCAAGCAGGAATACAACAAATTAGGATATTTGTATAACAATGATTCTTCAGTGTTAGCTTTTATATTTAGTCAAAATATGATTGATTTTAAAGAACCAAGCCTAATTGGTACACAAAAAATGTCATTTCCTGATGATTCAAAAGAACCAATTTATGAAGAAGTGAAGAGAAATATTAAAATCAGTGGCTATATTGTTCAAGGAGACTCATTATTTTACAGCTTCTCAAAGAATGGTAAAAAGTTAAAAAATCTCATTAACAGTAATGAAAAGAGGTATGAAAACTCTGATTATTTTGAAATTGTAATTGATGTACCTACAGAACCAATAGAAATCAATTTCTTGGATAAGAATGGTGAGGTAAAAGCAATTTACTTGACACCTTATTCTCCAAAAAAAAGTGACACCATAATCTATCCTGATTAAAGATGGTTTAGCAAATAAACCAGATAATAATGGAAAATTCACTATCTCACTTAATATTTAAGTGGCAGTCTTCCAATTACTATTCTCGGTTTTTTAGTATTTACAAAAACAAATTGAGTACATGTATTATTTAATAAATTAACACGAAGAAATATGAAAAAAGTAATATTATTTCTGATATTATTTGCTCACTGTTATATAATTATTGGACAAATAGTTGATCATTATCAAATAAATATTGAAGGCGAACAGGAAATGAATGGAATTAATTATACAAAACGAATTACTTTTGAAAAAACATCAGGCGATTGGGGGTTAACTACTATCACACTTCATGATGTTCCTAAGGTTGTTTCGTTTGCTAACACAGAGGGAATATCCCAAAGTGCAAATGCTAATATTACATTAACCAATGGAGCTACCCTAGTCAGTATTGATGAAGAAATTATTGGTAATAACCGAGTCCTTGGTTTTATTATTGAGGTTGATGGTAGTACTTTTAGCCAAAATACGGTGGAGCTAAATATAAGCTATAGTATTAATAAGTCTGTTGATTTAAGCAACCCCATTGAATTTAGTGATCCCTTTCCATTTACTGTTAGCAATAAGGATGAATTCCTTGAGCAATCGGAATATATACCTACCAATTACCCAGAAATCGTTGAAAAAAGTAAGGAATTAACTAAACGGGATAAGAATGCTTTAGCTGCAATAGAATCAGTAGGAAGATATATGAAAGGTTATATAAAGGATCAATCAGGTTTAAGTGATTATGGATGGGATGTATTCTACACTGGTGTTGGTGATTGTGATGGTCAAGCTCATGCCATGTCGGCTCTCTTAAGGAGCATCGGCATTCCAACCCGAATGGCATCAGGATATATTGTAGACTATGGATTTGTAATTAATCTTGGTTATCCATTTAATCCAACAATGAGTTGGGGAGGTTCGGGAAATGGAGGAAATCAAATTTATCATGAAGGTCATGCTTGGTTAGAAGCTTACTTTCCAAATACCGGCTGGGTTAGATGCGATCCTGCTCAAAATAGTTTGTTTTTTGGATGGGCCAATCAAATAAAACACTGGGAAGGAAACAGTTCAAGAATGTTCACCCATTCCGCTACCATAAGTTATGAAAACCCATCTACTGCTCCAACATTTAGCTATAATAGAGAAGATATAATCGAAGTTAATGGCATTTTTAATACCAATCTTAGCATGCGGAATTATAATAAATTCGATGGTTTAGCAGGAGATAATGTTCTCTTTGCAGCAAATACAAAAAGGAGAAAGAATCCAACCTGCATTGATTGTACGCCGGATGTGAATACACCACCTCCCCCTGTATTGTTATCGGCAAATATTCAAAATATTGATGATAGTAAATATGTCCATCTCACATGGGATTATGATCCAAGTGCCTTATATTATGTCATCTATAGATGCAAATCTACAGAAACCATGACCGATGCACATTATGTGACTAAAACTATGGAATATGAAAATTCGTATGATGATATTTTGGATGATCTGGAACCCGGAGGTTATAAGTATGCTGTTGCTGCAGTGAATTATTATGGTGAGAGTTATAATTCTAATGAGCTTACCGTAAATGTCACCTGTTACGATAGGTTAATACAATCAAAAACCTATTCTGCCCATGCCCTTGAAGAGGGCTGCAATATTGAGATGCAAAATGTAACCATCCAAAATGGGAATTATGTATTTGTAAAGCCAAGAGAAGAGTTTTTAATCACCTCTGATTTTACGTTGGAACCGGGAGCAATAATTTCTGTTGACAATGAGCACTAAGGATGAATAAATTGATTAAAATAGATAACACCAATTTTAAATTTAATCATTGAATGATGCATAATTTATCTCATATGAAAGTAACGTTGACTATTCTGGTTATATATATACTGTTTGTTTCTCCGATACGGAGTCAGACATTTACAGCAACAGGTTTTGATTATTCTTATCAGATTGGAGATGATAATACCTTTGACAAACCAATAATAATTCTTGAAGGATTTGATATTGAGAATTCGGTCACAGCTCAGGAATTATACAATGATTGGGAAAGCCTGGTTTCAATTCTGGAATCAAATGGATACGATATTATTACACTTAGTTACGAAAATCCGTACAAATCAATGCACGATAACTCGCAGCATCTTAAAGATTTAATTACCGAGGTTAATAATAAAAAAACCGGAAATTTTGAATTAACCCTTATTGGGCAAAGCATGGGTGGTGTAATCATTAGAATGGCTCTTACTGAGCTTGAAAATGAAGGATATGATCATCAAACAGGCCTTTATGTTTCTTTTGACGCTCCCCATAAAGGTGCAAATATACCATTGGGTATTCAGACTTTCACAGATGACTTATCTGAAATTGATGCTGTTGAGCTTCTGGATTTTTTAGTCTATGATTGGTTTGGCTTTATAGTAAAAGTATGGTCTTTTGGTATCGTGGGGCTTAATAATCCTTTCGACTCTTTTCTGGATGCTTTGAATTCTACTGCTTCCCGTGAATTACTGATTTATCATTTCAAAAATCATACTAATAATCTCTTTAGTGATATGCAAGATTATTTGGATAATCTGGGATATCCCCAAAAAAGCAAAAACATTGCTCTTATAAATGGGAATGACAGGGGTGATACGCTCATGTTTTCCTCCGGTAACGAAGGGACAAACTTTTGGAATAAGTCATGGGGTAATTGTAATTTTGCCTTCAGGTATGCTTTGGATATAGATGTTTCCGGAGTGAATGTAACCCACGACCGTGTTTCAGAGATTAAGATCAAATCATTTTGGCCACCACCACTTTGGATTCCCTGCATTGAGTGGACCGACAGAGAAGGTCATGGGGACTTTGGTGCCATATTCTGGGACAATGCTCCTGGTGCCAGTTTTAGCTTCGATTCCCCTATTGGAGGAACAGGGGTAAAACAATTTTGCTTTTTACCAACGGTAAGCTCAATTGATCTTACTCAATCTATCATTGATGCTCAAGGACCAGGATATTTCAATGTCAATAATAATATTACTGTGCAACAGCTTGTTGAGAATAATGAGACGCCATTTGATAATATTTATTCAAATGAAATAAATACTAATCATGTAAACGTTACTTGGCAATTAACTGAAGACAAAATAAGAGATATAATTCAAGAACAGATCATGTGGGATAGAATGTTTCTGCAAAACCGCACCATAACAAATGATAGAGCGTTTGAAGCAGTATCAAGTATCACAATCGGAGAAAATGTGCGGAATTTTGCAGGACAATACAATGGGGAAGTTGGCCCGTTTGTTATTGAATCTGGTAAAATATCCTTATTAGCTGATGAGATACTTATAGAAGCTGGATTTGAATTAAAAGAAGGTGCAGAGTTAGTTATAGATTAGCAAGAGTAGCAAGAATTTTTAAAATGTATTATTATGAAATTAAAAACAGGTCTTAAAAAATCAGTTTTACTTTGCTTTATGCAACTGTTATTTATCACGGTCTTCTTATCCTGTAAGAAAGATTTAGATACCTATTATTTGACAGAACATGAGAAGTGCTTGGGAACATTATATGATGAAGGGGATACACTAATTTTCTTAAATGAAGATAAAGAACGGTTCTTATATTTGATTTATAAAATAGATTCAGGTATCGCAGAAACTGATTTTCTAGGGGTTCCTAAATATAACTTTGAATGGATACGAACTGAGTTTGAGAATATAACGAATAGTAGTTTTAAAGGACATATTGGAATTGATAAACAAAAGGATTTTTTTGATTATTTAGTCAAAATAGAATTTCCTGAATCTTATTTTTATTTTAGTTACAGAAATGAAGAAAAGTATAGTTATAAAACGAAAATTATAGATGAATATACACTTGATAATTACATCTATTCTAATGTGTATGTCTTCAATAACACCACGATCGATTCTGCAGATCCCACTCAGAAGGTATATTTAAATAAGGAATATGGGTTTTTAAAATTTGAAGATTTGGAATCAGGTCATACCTATACGATTGTTCGTGATTAAACAATAATTGATGAAGAATACTTTGGGCTTATTACTATAATAATTTCGGTTGATGGACAAATCTAAATTTTTATATTAGCCTCAGTGTAACCCTTGGATAAGCAGAAGCAAGTCAGCGAGAACATTTTTTTGCCAGAACCTCGGACAACCACAAAAAAATACTTGTCCATAAGCATTTTCCTTCCTAAATTGGCTGCTCTATTAGTCTATCAGATACCCTTGGCGTTAAATTATCCATGATATACACAGATACTTACCCGGAGTTGAAGGAAATGACCGAAAAACATATTGATGAGTAAAACCTTGATATTGAAGTG
>CAZZBU010000134.1:3254-9264 GCA_964652315.1 uncultured Bacteroidales bacterium | reverse complement strand
GGTAGTTTTAAACCTGTTATGTTGTCTGACATCATTTTCTAAATAATATTTAGGTGAAATCCACCTCTTTGTTCACACCAATAAGTAAATTTAAAAGCCTTTGTTAAAAAAACATCCTGAAATAAAAATATATTTTTCTTCACCTTTGTGCAAAGGTAAAAAAACTTTTTCCGGGCAAAGGTTTAAAAATATCTACCAGTTAAAATACAGGGGAATATATACTCTTTTTCAGTAAACGATTCTGATGCGGGAAATTTGCTGAACAGCCCAATAAATTCCCAAGCAGGCTGCAGCAGGAACAAAAAAAATTATTATTGTTCAAAGATATGTACAGGCTGTACATTGAAGGAATCTCTGGCGATGAGTTCAAAGGCTGGGTATGGTACAGGCGTTTCATCAATATATCCATGCACGGTTGGGAAAAGTATTTTATTAATTCTCCATAGGGGAAAGAAATAATCATGGTTACAAAAAAGAGGCACTTATCAAAGACAACCATTACAGGGACTTGAGATCTGTACCAGCCGGGACTGTTCTTGGAAAACACATCGGCAAAACCCATAAATACGACACTGCTACTTTCCACTTCTACAGGGACAACATAGGCATTAAAATGGGAAATATCCAATATGTCCGACAGCCGTGACAGTTACAGGACTTATCCGAATAAGCTGGACAAACTTGTAAAAAAGGGTTTGTTTTACCTCGGTTGGGAACTGCTGCCATATCCAGTGTATGCCTAGGGCAATACGTACGATCGTGAGTTGGAACTTGAAAAGGACAAGGATGCAATACCTCTAAAACCACACCCTTAAATTTACATTTGGGGTTATTCCAAGCGCATGTTGGGTTATTTCCTCAATTTCATCAAGATCATTAACATAATAGTACCGGTTAAAAACATTTTCATGATTAAGCACATTCCAGACTGAGAACCCAATCCTGCCCTTCACTTTTTTAATATTAAAAGTATACCTCAGGGAAACATCCAGCCGGATAAAATCATCAAGCCGCGAACTATTGGGTGTTTCATACAGGATCTCTGTTGTGCCTGTCTGGCCTTCCTGCAAAGGTTTTGTATAGGGTCTGCCTGTCCGGTAATTGAATCCGCTGGATAATTCAAAATCCCTAAACCTGTAGCTACCTCCCAGGGATAAGGCATGGCGTATGTCCAGGTTATTAGGAAAAACAGAAGGGGTAAATTCCTTGAAAAAAAAGCTGTTACTGGCCAGGGAATAATTCACCCAAAGGTTTGATTGTTTAAAGCGTTTATTAACCAGCGCTTCCAGGCCTTCAGCATCATAACTACCGGTAGCGAAAACATACTGAAACTGATTTTGGAAACCCTGACTGGGCGATATGATATCATCCACTTGCTTTTTGTATGCGTCCAATGAAAACAGAAAACCATTTCGACTATATTGCATTCCTGCGGAAACCTGCCGGCTTTTAATAACCGGGATGCTTTCATCGTTGGATAATACCCACCTCCTTTTTTCAATCCCAAGAAAATCTGTCTGATAATCAATAAGCTGTGTCGTGTACTGACTTTTCATCTCTGCCAAAACCTCAAACGACATGCTTTCATTAAGTTTATAATTAAGCACTGCTCTTGGCTCGACTAAAAAATCATTGAATTTTTGTAAATAAATACCCCGCAATCCCAAACGAAAATAAACCCTGTTGAGTATCCGGTTAAATGTGGCTTCAGAATAGACAGATTGTATCCTTAACACATCCTTTACATCGCGGCTGTAATCCGGTTTATTAATGTTATCCTGGTTTCTTATACCAATTTCGTCAAACTGATAACCGTTTAGCAGACTGATTTTATTACTGACCTGGTATGCTGAATTTACTTTTATTCCCCAGTCAAGCACCTCATTTCGTTGCACATGGCTTTGTTGATCAAATATTTCGGCATTAACACCATCAAGAGTGTAGGAAGAAACATAAGCGGATAAATGGGTGGTATGTTGGTCATTCCAATGGCGATGATAATCAAAAGCTGAAAGGACACTGGATTGATCAAGGCTGCTGTTTTTTTTATACACCGTATCCCCTATGGTAGCATTTTCCTCAAATTCAATGGAATTATTAATATTCAGAAAACTTAATCGTATTTTATCCTTATCTGAAACATCATAAAGAAGTTTAAAACTGATGTCGTAAAAAGAAAAACTCTGGCTATCATCTATGAGGGTATCATTGGAATTGTAATCCCGGAAGACATCAGTGTTATCAAAGGCCCTTTTGTAATAACTTTTATAGGTAGGGGTTATTATTAAATCATTAATGGAACGCCGGGCACTCATTTGAAATGACAGCTTTTTATTTAGGGGAACCTGTATAATGGCATCTGCACTAAGCATATCAATCCCGGAACTGATGTTAAAATCATTGATTGGCTTGTTTTGCAATTTCATATCTATGGTACCCGAAACACCCTCATCAAAGGCTGCGCTTGTACCGTTCTTAATAAGTGTTGTTTGATGTATCACATGTGAGTTGAAACCCGATATTAACCCAAAAAAATGACCGGTTTGATACATTTTAACCCCTTCCCATAACACAAGGTTCTGGTCGTTGGTTCCCCCTCTGGTGTTTAGATAAGAAACGGTTTCATTCACACTAAGTATGCCAGGCAAAACCTGTGTTGTATGTAACACATCGGGTTCCGAAAGCCCGGGCAATATTTCCAGGTTGGGCATATTCATCTGAATGGCTCCATCCAGCCGTTTATTGATGCCTGAAGCAATATAATTCACAACAACTTCTTCCAGTTCCAGTATTTTTGGCGTAAGCGCATACACAGATGACTCTTTATTCCATTCATCAGGCAATAGCGTAAGGTTATGATAACCCGTATAACTAATTTCTAAAATCGAATCTTCAGCTGGATCCAACTGAATTGAAAACCACCCGTTGTTATCACTTAACGTATGTTTTGTTGATGAATGAATAACAGCTCCCTCCAGGGGTCCATGCGTTTTTTTGTCGACCACAGTTCCGGAAATAGCTACCTCTGCACTCACATCAGGCTTTTTTTGAATGGCTATATACCGGGAGTTAAGTTTTTTAAAGGTTAAACCGGTTTGTTTTTCAATGGAGGTAAGGTATTCATCAAGTTCCAACCTGCCAGATGGCATGGAAACAGAAATGCCATGCACATTTTCATCGGCATAAGTAAATACAACCTCAAAGTCTTCTTCGAGAATAATCAGAAAGTCTTCCAGCGGCATAGGTTTATCATTCTGAGCAATGGCTTCATTACACAGAAAAGCAGCTATAACAAGTATGGCGCGTAGGAATCTATTTATTTTCAACGCTTATTACGACTTTATTATCTTTTACCTCGTAACTTAAATTTACAGGAACTGTTATAGATTCTAAGGCGATATTTAAATTTTTATGCGAAAAGCTTCCTGTAAATTCCTGACTTAGGTCTACCTTATTTTGGGTCTCCAGGGTGATGTTATACTGCCTTTCCAATTCAGCAAACACAAAACGTAACGGCACACTCTTGAAACTGCTTTCCCCTTCTGTCCAGGCAGGACTGGATTTTCCGCTTACAGTGTACTGATTTGCGTGCCCATTGATTATTCTGAACGCTTCGTTTGGTTCGAGAATAACCGTTTTCTGTGACGTGATTACCTTCACCCTACCCGAATAACAGGTAACTTCATAGTAGTTGTCCCAATCGGCAACATCAAATTCAGTACCCAGCACAGTAACTTCTCCCTGGTGTGTTATGACATTAAACTGTGAACCTGTATTAACCTTAAAAAAAGCTTCGCCCGACAACTCAACATTACGGCCTTTTTCCCACTTTTTTTCATCGAAACGTATTTTAGAACCTGCATTTAGCATTACCACCGATGCATCAGGAAGAAAAACTTCACTTTGTTCAGCAATCCATTCATTTTCAATGGAAGAAGAACTTAAATAAGTATAAGAAAAATAACCAACAGTCAAGGTTAATATCAATACTGCAGCTACTTTTAACACAGGCTTCAACCTGTCATATAATGAAATTGTTTTTTTATGTGAGAGGATTTTCCCCGAAAGCTTTTGGTATTCCTTTTCAGGATCATATTCCGGTGCTTTGAAGTCCTGCAAAGCATCTGAAAGCTTTTTAATTTCAAAAAAAGCAGCGGAACTTTCAAATGCTTTCTTTTCCTCATCAGAAAGTTCCCCTGCCAGCCATTTTTTTATGATCTCTTCGTTTGCCATTTTTTGCATTCTTACTAATAGAACAGATGAAAAACAAAACCTCCTACCCTGAAAACCTAAATTTTATCAAATGCCAATGTTTTTCTTAGAATATTCAGTGTTGTGTATATCCTTTTTTCCACGGCTTTTCTCGAAACACCTAATAAATCAGCAATTTCCTGATGCGTTTTCCCCTCTATCCGGTTTAACAAAAAAGTCACTCTCTGATCTTCTGTAAGAGCTTCAAGCGCCTTTTTCAACTGCTCATGGTATTCTTTTTCTTCCAACAGGTATTCGGGTGATTCATTTGTATAATCTATTGGTTTTTGCTGACTGTAATTCAGTGCGGTTTTTTTTCTTGAAATGGCATTGAGCATTTCATTATTAGCCACAGTAAAAAGAAATGATTTTGCCTTTTCAGCCGAAACATTCTTGCAATTTTTCCAGAGTTTTTCAAAAGCAATTTGTACAATATCTTCAGGACTATTATCGGCACCATACTTATAATATAAAAAGTTGTATAAATCTTTTGCCAATGATTTAAACAGTTGCCGAAAAACTTCTTCATTGCATGTATTTTCTGTTTTTTTTATGTCTTTCACTTTCAATAAATTAAGGATCCATCCTTACATCTAAACCTCGAATTTAAAAAAAAATCCGGTTTCATGGTAGGAAAACTAAAAGACCATCTGTTTTATTATCAAAAGCTCAATTAATGAGTATGAAAAATTTAAAAATTCAGATATTAATAAAGGTTTTTTCACTGCTGATGCTAAGTCTTGTTTTACTAAGCGGTTGCCAGGAAGAATTCTCAGTTATTGATGAACCTGATGACGGAGAAACGATCAGTGCCGGTGCTGACCTTGCTGATTTAATCCGAAGAGTTACCCTCAAAGATGGTTCATTTGACAACATTATTGACAAGTGTAGTGAAATAAGCATTCAGTTTCCCTATTCAGTGCACGTTAAAGGCGAGCGGATTAATATCACCTCATTGGATGATATTAAGGCACTCACGCTGGACTATTTTCATTTCAGAAATGCCATTAATATTAATTATCCGGTAACCATACTGTACAGTGATTATTCGCAAGCTGTATTATCACATGCGGGCGAGTTACGTCAAATTCAGGATCAATGCAATACCACCCTTATTGATGAAGATATTGAATGTTTTGATTTTATTTATCCTGTTAATATAGATTTATACAACACTGAATTTCAAAACCATGATTTTATCATTGCAAAAAATGACCGGGATTTGTACAACATATTCAATGATATTAATGATTTTATTGTAGAAATTAACTACCCGGTTCATGTCCGGACTTCAGACGGAGACACCTTAAACATAAATGATAATATTGAACTGGAAAACGAAATAACACGTGTCATCGATGCCTGTGATGAAAATGATGAAGTAGAATTCGATGATGAGGATTATCCTGGTTTTTATATGTTAACATCAGGAACATGGAAAATTACACATTTTGCTGATACAACTGATGAAACTTCATCCTTCAGATCATTTCACCTCACCTTTAATCAGGATTTCACCATAGAAGCCTTTACTGATTCAGAAACCCTGACAGGAGAATGGGAAATTGACCTGGACGACGACATCAGAATAATAGAAATTGAATTCGATACAGATGAAGAACCTCTGGTATGGCTTAATGACGAATGGGAAATTATAGAATTAAATGAAAACACCCTTGTCATGCAGGCTGAAAGCGAGGCCGAAGGATTTGTGAAACAGCTTACTTTAATAAAGTCTGAAAGCGTAAATCATAGATAA
>CAZZBU010000134.1:0-3154 GCA_964652315.1 uncultured Bacteroidales bacterium | reverse complement strand
AAATCAAAATACGGAGATTTTTGAAACAGTTGCCGACGGACTGGATTTGGCGACTGAAGTTGAGATTAAAAATTAAAAATCAGACAAATTATGAAAACGATGAATGTTAAAACTTTATGGATTGCTGCATTATTGATTGCAGGAATATCCTTTACAGGTTGTGAAAACACCGGTGACAATGAAGCAACTTCCGGGAAATTGAAAATTCAATTAACCGATGCGCCTTTTCCTACAGATTTGGTTGCTGAAGCAAATGTAACTATCAATAAGATAGACATTCGTAAAAAAGACAGCATCGATGATGGCCATCCTTTCATTACGTTGAAAGAAGAAGAAATGGCCTTCAATCTGCTGGATCTCACAAACGGTGTAACTGCTAATCTCGTAGATTTAGAGATTGATGCCGGTACCTACGATTTGGTTCGTTTGTACGTATCAGAAGCCAGCGTTACGTTAACAGATGGACGCGAATTTGACCTTTTTGTTCCCAGCGGAGCCCAAACAGGAGTTAAAATTTTTATTGATCCTGCTGTAATCGTGGCTGGTGGATTGACTGCCGAGTTGCTTCTGGACTTTGATGTAAGTCGATCATTTGTAGTACAGGGCAATACAAATACGCCTGCAGGTATCAATGGTTTTATTTTTAAGCCGGTGATTAAGGCTTCAAATTTATCAACCGCTGGCAGATTGACCGGCTTTGTTTCAGATACCAGCAGTGTGGCTATTGATGGCGCACAGGTCTCTGTACTTGCCGCTGACACGGTATATACCACTTCGTTTACTGATGAATCAGGTGCTTATGTGGTGTTAGGCCTTGATGCCGGTACCTATGATGTTGAATTTGCCAAAGAAGGTTATCAAATGGTAGCCGTTGACGATGTTGAAATAGTAGCCGGAAATGCTACTGTAGTGGATGCGAAACTAACGCCAAACGATGAATAAGTGCGGAAAACCATGCTATTGCTTAAAATAGCATGGTTTTTTTTTAAATAACCATCTCTGTCAACTAAGCCATATAGCGGCAATTTAAGTCCGCCTAACACCAATTCCCAACTGATTTTTAGCGAAAAGATCCCGAATGCATCATCCTTGATTTGATGTTACCGGGAGGGGTATATCCGAATAAAACATTCAGGAATAACATAGTATAACTAAAAATTAATAGCTTATGAAAAAAATGTTACAATGGACAATGAGCCTGCTCATAATCACGCTGGTGCTACCGCAATTATGCGATGCGCAAGGTGTAAAAAGACAGAGCATTGGCAGTTACGGAACCAATGCGGTTAATGAAAGTCCGGTAATCGGGCAAACCATTGGCCAGCCCTTTTCAACGGGTATCTATTCAGATAACGTTGTCAGTCTGGCACCGGGTTTTCAACAACCGCTAACGTATAAGAGAAGTAAGGAAGAACCATTACTCCTGACCGGTAGTTTAGGTGCCTTTCCAAATCCTGCTACTTCAGATTTTACCATTCAAAGCACTGAGTCGCTTGAAGAAGTCGTGTTGAACATCAGCGATATAAACGGACGCAAGATGTTAGAAACACAACTTCCCGAACTAAAAACTCATACAGTTGATTGTTCGAGCTGGCAGGCAGGGGTATATTTTGTAACCGTAACATCTCAAAACTTCCCGAATGGTTTTATTACAAAAATTGTTAAAACAAAATAATATGATTATGAAGAAAAAAATAGTAGCAACAGGTATGTTTTGCCTTTTATTAGGATTGATTGGAACAGCCGGTCATGTAAAGGCACAATCGAGCATCACCATAGATGCGTCACAGCAGATCACCAATTTTGTGTTTATCAATGGCAGCGGGCTACAGGATAATAGCCAACTGATGTTTGGAGAAGATAACCTGTACAAACCGGTTTACAGTGGAGCATACAGCTTTGGATATTCTTATTTACTTGATTTTGGTATGTTTATAAGATTAAATGTTGGCATGCGAAATGCCGGTGCCACCATGGTGTACGATGCCACTAACTATCAGTGGGAATTTCAATACCTGAAAACAAATCTTGGTGTAGGCTATGCGCTTGATATGGGCCGCATAAATCCCTACCTGGGTGTTTCCGGATACTATGGTTCTCTTTTAAAGGCAAATCAACGCATTAACAATGAGGACTATGATATCATCGATTCGGAATCGATTCAGAAGTCAGACTTTGGTTTGAGTTTTCCACTTGGTGTACGCATTGATGCCTCTGAATTCGTATCAGTATACACCGAAGTAAGCTATTTAATGGGTTTGCAGAACATTGAAACTGCCGACAACGGTCAGGAGGCTAACAACGTAGCGTATTTGTTCACCCTGGGATTGTCATTTGCCATAAAATAAAAGTTATTGAAGTAAAACATAAAATTCAGTGATATGAAAACATATTTTACATTATTTACAGTATTATTTACCCTCATAGTAGGTTTTCAGGCCAATGCACAGCGCATAGGCGACCTGAACGGGATAAACTACCAGGCCGTGGCCATCGATGAAGATGGGAAGGAAATCGTAGGAATGGATATTGACGGGAAACCTTTATACGAAAAAGAAATCAGTGTACGGTTTACCATTCAAAAAGGGCAGGACGGTGAGGTGCAATACCAGGAAACGCATACAACGTTAACCGATCAGTATGGTTTGTTTTCAGTAGTAATCGGTCATGGCGAACAGAGCGGTAGCGGCGCTTATTCCGATTTATTGAGCATACCCTGGATAGATGCCGACCAGTGGCTCAAAGTTGAACTATCCATTGAGAACAATAACGATTACAGGGTGGTAAGCCTTCAACAATTCATGACAGTGCCCTATGCTTTCTATACCGATGATATTGCCGATGACGCAATAACAACGGAAAAAATCCTGAATGAGGAAATCCTGAATGAGGATGTGTCTGCCGGGGCAATTGATTCACGAACGATTCTCGATGAAACCATTTTAGCTGAGGACATTGCAACCGGGGCAGTTACAACTTCAGAAATTTTAGATGAAACCATTTTGGCCAAAGATATTGCTACAGGAGCGGTTGAAACATCGGAAATTTTAGATGAAACTATTTTAGCCGAAGACATTGCAGCCGGGGCAGTTACAACTTCGGAAATTTTAGATGAAACGATTTTGGCAGAAGACATTGCCACAGGAGCGGTTGA
>CAZZBU010000133.1:0-9344 GCA_964652315.1 uncultured Bacteroidales bacterium | reverse complement strand
TTGACCCGGTTAAAATTGAACAGGTCTTAAATAACCTGATTAGCAACGCCATTAAATTTTCATACCCGGAAAGCACCATTGATATTGATGCTGAAGCTAACGAACACGATATAGAGATAACGGTAACCGACCATGGGCAGGGAATCCCCAAAGAGGAACAGAATAATATTTTTAAACCTTTTCATCGTACCAGTGTTAAAAGCACTGCAAATGAAAAAAACACAGGCCTTGGTCTTGCCATCGTATGGAATATCATTAAAGGACATCAAGGAAAAATATGGATTGAAAGCGAAGTAGCGAAAGGTACTGCTGTACATTTTACTTTACCCCTGAATTTTACGTTATAAATATGATAAAAAGGACGCTTTTAAAAACTGCTGGAAACCTGGCTCAACCTTCTGTAGAGGCAGCAAAAGAATTTGAAGAAAAACAGGACTTTATCGTACATGAGATGAACACGCTGATGAATAAACGGCCTGATCTGAAAAAACTCATTGGAGAAAACAATTCAGCAATGATGGAAGACAATCATCGAAATCAGTACCGGTTTTTCGTCTCCTTATTTCGTGATTATAATCCGGACACACTCGTGGAAACTGTACTGTGGGTTTACAGGGCCTACCGCTCGCACGGTTTCCGGCTTACATACTGGCCTGCACAACTCGACCAATGGTTGGGCCTGTTTAAAGCTCATTTTTCTGAAAAAACCTATGCCGAAATTTATCCCTTCTACCATTGGATGATCATCCATCAGGCATCATTCGCTTCGCTTACGGACGACTCCATCACCTGATCCATAAGAACCGCCATGACAACATCAAATCACGAGCTTTTTATAAATGATGCCCTTACCGACCTCCTGAAACAATAGAGTTAAAAATCATAAAATATTTAGTTTATAAATTTGTAAACTAGATAAACTTAATTATTTTTGCAGACTAAAAGCCGAAAAGATGAACACAGAAGAAAGGATAAAAAAGCAGAAGGAACTGGTAGAGCGAATCGGAAGGCATTACGACAAGGAGGGTTTTCAGCCGATTGCAGGGCGCATTCTCGGATTACTGATGGTGATGGACAAAGAACTGTACACTTTTGATGAAATAGTTGAAGAGTTACAGATAAGCAAAAGCTCGGCAAGCAATACCCTCAGAAACCTTGAAATACGGGGAGTAATCGAATATATCACCCAACCAGGCGACAGGCGCCGGTATTTCCGGATAAAACGCATGGAGAAATTACGCCTGATAGATGACTTCAAAACCAAGATGGAAGGAATGCGTGATCTGTTTATTAACATCCTGAGCCTTAAAGCAGATAAAAATTCAGCCAATGCACAATTTTTTAATGAAGTTGTCAGCATGCTGGACTTTTTTCTTGCTAAATTTGACACGCTAATGAAAGAATACATCGAATCGAAATAATTTTTTTACCCGTTTAGTTCATAATTTTATAAACAAAATAAAATATTACGAAATAACAATACAATGAAAAGGTGGAACATCATAGCAAGCATGGCATTGACACTTATTTTTTCAGGAGCAAAGGCCCAGGACACAACCTATACCCTCTCCCTGAATGACGCAATCCAATATGCCTTGCAGCACAACAAAACCCTGTTGAACCAAAGGGATAACTTACTTGTAGCTGAGGAAAAGATCAAGGAAACACGGTCACAGGGCCTTCCCCAGATTAATGGTACAGTAGATTTCATGACCTACTTTAATTATGAGTTGGAATTCAATTTTGGCGGTGGTGGAACAACTGCACCACCGGACATAAATTACTCCCTGCTTGATGCCGGAGATGTAGAAGTGATAAGTGTAATTACTGAAATGCTAGCCCCTGCTGAACCTCAACCCATTGTGATGGACAATCAATCAAACGCAAATTTGCAGGTTACTCAGCTTTTGTTTAGCGGGCAATACTGGGCAGGGTTGCAGACGTCAAAAATTGCAAAAAAGCTTTCGAACCAGAACATAGTGAAAACAGAGCTTGACACTAAGCAATCGATTATCAGTACATATTATAACATTTTGTTGCTTGAACAAAACATTGGTTTTCTAAAGGAATTTGTAAAAAACCTGGAAGAAACGGTTTATCATACCAATAACATGCATAAAGCCGGAGTAGTTGAACAGGCAGATGTAGATCAGCTACGTATGTCGCTGAACGAACAAAAAAATACCCTGACATCCACAGAACGCATGTTGAAGTTGAATTACAACATGTTGAAGTTTCAGATGGGCGTTGAACCCGGCACCAGCATCGCGTTGACTGATAGCCTGGAGCTGTTTCTGGACCTAACCGGTAACAAAGAAGTCAGCCCACAGGACTCTGCTTTAAAAAACAACATCGATTATCAGATGATGGAAACTCAGGTTGAACTCAGCAAAAAACAGGTAGAACTTCAAAAATGGGCCTATGCCCCTACCCTTTCAGGTTTCTATAACTACACTGAAAAAATCATGACGACCGGTTTTGACCTTTCGCCAAATCATTCGGCGGGGTTTAATCTCTCTGTTCCAATTTTTACAGGTGGTATGCGTAAGTCGCAGATAAATCAGGCGAAGATAAACCTTGACATAACAAAAAGAAACAAAGACATGGTAAGCGAACAACTTCAGATGCAGGAAAAACAACTGAGGTTTGAATTGCAAAATGCCATGGATAATTACAATACGCAAAAAGAAAACATGGAGATGGCCGAACGGGTATACGAATCCCGGTTAAATAAGTACATGCAGGGCGTATTTTCGAGTTTGGATCTTACTCAGGCAAATACCAATTATGTCAGTGCCCGGAATAATTATTTCAGTGCTGCCATCACCTTGTTGCAAGCCAGGTTAGCACTTGATAAGCTCTATAATTCACTTTAGTTTACTAATAACAAGACAAAAATTATATAACAATGAAAATCATTAAAACCTTTATAGTTATAGCAATTGCAGGCTATGTGCTGGCCTCCTGCAGCTCAAACGAAGCAGCAGAAAACAATTCCACCACAGTTGAGTCAACAGCAATTGAGGCCGATACAAATGTATACCTCGTAAAATCACAATACATCGGCCGTGAACCAGTAATGCGCAACCTTGACTTCCCGGCTAACCTGGAAGCATTTGAAAAACTTGATTTTGCACCTCAGTCGCCCGGCCGCATTGAAAAAATCCATGTTGAAGTTGGTGACTGGGTCCGCAAGGGCGATTTGATTGTGGAAATGGATCAGACACAACTTATTCAGGCCATGGAGCAATTGCAAAATGCGGCTTCAAATTTTCAACGCCTGGATACCCTTTACCAGCTCAACAGCATTTCTGAACAACAATACGAAGCTGCCAAAACACAATATGAGGTGGCTAAGGCCAACGTTGGCTTTTTGAAACGGAATACCACCCTTACAGCCCCAATGAATGCCATTGTAACTGCAAAATACTTTGAAGGTGGTGAATTGTATTCCGGAGCACCAAACACCGCTGCCGGTATACCTGCCATTGTAACCTTGATGCAGATTAATCCACTGAAGGCAATCATCAATGTGCCGGAAAAATATTACCCCCTGGTAAAAAAAGGCATGAAGGCCGATGTTAAACTGGACGTATATCCAGGTGAACGATTTTCAGGAGAAATCGATAAGGTATATCCTACCATCAACCCTCAAACCCGTTCGTTTACTGTAGAACTGAAAATAAATAATCCCGATTTGCGGATGCGTCCCGGGATGTTCAGCAGGCTTTCCCTGAACCTGGGGGAAGAAGTCTCCCTGGTTGTGCCAGCATCGGCATTATTACAGCAGCAAGGCACCAACAACAGGTACATATTCCTGTCGAGCCCGGATGGTAAAGCTCAAAAAGTAAATGTAACGGTCACCGACCGGATAAATGGCAAAGTGGCCATAGCTTCTGACGGGCTCTCGGAAAAGCAGAAAGTAATTACCGTTGGCCAGGAAAAACTTATGCATGGGGTAACCATTAAGGAAGTTGAATAATCCTGGGGGAGCATTTTCTAGAACAGAGGAAAAAACATAAAAACAAACAATTATGAGCATATATGGAAGTGCCGTAAAGAAACCCATCACAACACTGATGATCTTTGTCGCGGTGATTGTGTTTGGATTGTATTCGCTGGTACGATTACCGATTGATTTATACCCCGATATCGAATTCCCTGCCATTACCATTTTCACAACCTACAGTGGAGCCGGTGCAGCCGATATCGAAGCCAATATATCCGAAACCCTTGAAGAGGGTCTCAATACTGTAAGCAACCTGAAAGAGGTTACCTCAGTCTCGCGGGATAACATTTCTGTGGTGACCCTGGAATTTGAATATGGAACCGACCTTGACGGGGCTGCCAATGATATCCGTGATGCCCTGGGGTTGATTGAAGATGCCCTGCCCGAGGGTGCCGAAGATCCCATGATCCTGAAGTTCAGCTCGAGCATGATCCCTATCCTGTTTTTTGCAGTTACTGCTGATGAAAGCTATGAAGGGATCAACAAGCTGCTTGAACAGAAAATTGTCAACCCGTTAAACCGGATTGAAGGAATCGGTTCAATTTCCTTAATCGGAGTTCCTGAACGTGAAATATTAATTGAAATTGATCCGCTACGACTGGAAGCCCTTAACCTAAGCGTTGAACAGATTGGAGGCGTACTTCAGGCCGAAAACATCAACATGCCCATTGGTAACCTGGAAATGGGAAAAATGAATTACCCTTTGCGTGTGGAAGGTGAATTTGCTAACAGCGGGCAGATTGCCAATATTGTAGTCGGTAATGTGCCGGGTGGGAGCATCTACCTGAAAGATGTGGCTACTGTCAGGGATTCCATCAGGGATATGTCCATTGATGAAAAAATTAACGGTCAAAAAGGTATCCGCATGATGGTGATGAAACAATCCGGTGCCAATACCGTGAAAATAGCCCGCAATGTGAACCGGGAACTATCAGATCTGGAAAAACAATTGCCTCCGGATGTGAAGATCATGAAGATCTTTGACTCCAGCGAGTTCATCAGTGATTCCATCAGCAACCTGACCAAAACCCTGATGTTCGCCTTCATATTCGTGGTCCTGGTTGTCTTGTTTTTCCTTGGTCGATGGCGTGCAACCTTCATTGTGGTAATTACCATCCCCATCTCACTGATTGTTTCGTTTATCTACCTGCGCATCAGTGGAAACACCATCAACATCATCTCCCTTTCAGCGCTTTCCATAGCCATTGGTATGGTGGTGGATGATGCCATCGTGGTGCTCGAAAACATCACCAAACACATTGAGCGTGGCAGCACACCCCGTGAAGCAGCCATCTATGCCACCAATGAGGTCTGGCTGGCTGTTATTGTAACCACCCTTACCGTGGTGGCTGTATTCTTCCCAATGACCATGATTAGCGGGTTGACCGGCGTAATGTTCCGGCCTTTGGGATGGATTGTATCCATAACGGTTACCACCTCCACCATCGCAGCCATTTCCCTTACGCCCATGTTAAGCTCCAAACTGCTCAGATTGAAAAAACGAAAAACAGAGCCGGGTAAATTCAGCTATCAACGGACAGTGTTGCCCCTATTGGACAGACTGGATAACTTTTATGAACGCACCATCCGCTGGAGTCTAACATACAAAAAAACCGTGCTGTTTTCATCCATTGGAATATTTATAGGCTCGCTATTGCTGACATCACAAATCAGCGGTGAATTCATTCCAGTGACTGACGACGGTCACCTCTCGGCCAATGTGGAACTACAATCAGGCATCCGTGTGGATGAGACATCCAGGATAGCCCGCCTGATAGAAAGCTACATTTCTGAAGAAATACCCGAGGCCGAACTGGTTTCCACCTCCTCAGGTTCGGATGATAATGCCGGCATGATTGCCATTTTCCAATCAACCGGTTCCAACATCATCAACCTGGAATTGCAGGCTGGAAAAGCTTCGGAACGTGAGCGATCCATCTTTGAAATTGCAGATGATTTGCGGCAATTCATGGCTACTGTCCCCGAAATTGTGAATTACTCGGTTACTGTTGGAGGAGGCGGATTAACTGGCAGTGGTAATAATGTAGCCGTTGAAATATACGGATACGACATTGATGTAACCACTGCCCTGGCCAATGAACTGGCTGATAAGATATCTACCATTGAAGGCGCCCGCGATGTGCAAATAAGCCGGGAAAAAGAAAAACCCGAATTACGCATTATTCTGGATAAAGAAAAATTATCAAAAAGTGGGTTGAATACCGCCACGGTATCTATGGCGTTAAGAAACCGCGTAGATGGTATGCTGGCTTCCCTCTACCGTGAAAAAGGAGAGGAATACAACATTGTATTGCAATATGGAGAAGAATTCAGAAACTCCATTACAGACATCGAACAAATCCCCATTCAAACCCCGATGGGACAAACCATTCGGCTTGGTGAAATAGGCGAGGTTGTTGAATACTGGTCGCCACCAAACATTGAGCACAAGCGCCGCGAACGGATAGTGACGGTCTCTGCCACGCCCTATAAAGTATCGCTTGGCCAGTTGGCGACAGAAATTAAAGCAGAAGTGGAAACCATGGATATTCCGCAGGAAATACTGGTTGATGTAGGAGGGGCCTATGAAGATCAACAGGAGTCCTTTGTTGACCTGGCCCTGCTTCTTTTGCTTAGCCTTATGCTGGTTTATATTGTAATGGCCTCACAATTTGAATCCTTCAAGATGCCGTTCATCATTATGATGGCCATCCCATTTGCCTTTACCGGAGTCATCCTGGCCCTGTATTTTACAGGCACGAACCTAAGTGTGATTGCCGCCCTGGGGGCCATCATGCTGGTGGGTATTGTGGTGAAAAACTCCATTGTATTGGTGGATTACATCAACCTGATGCGCGACCGTGGATATGAACTGGATGAAGCCATCGCCCTTTCCGGTAAATCCAGGCTGCGACCGGTACTCATGACGGCCATGACTACAATATTGGGAATGTTACCCCTGGCGCTGAGCACAGGTGAAGGCTCTGAAATCTGGAGCCCTATGGGTATCTCGGTAATAGGTGGATTGATTTTCTCCACTGTCATCACCCTGGTGATTGTACCGGTTATCTATCGCATGATGACCCATCGTGGTGCACGCAGGGTAAAAGAAAGTTTTAAATCAAAGTTTGAATTCATGGATGCTTAAGCCTTTAAAAGAAAATATGATTGTCCGTAATGATACCAATTATTAATAAATGCGAATATGGATGCATAGTTTTATTCCTACGAAGTTAAATTAGTCATTGATAATAAGTAGTTACAATTTGCAAAAGACAAATGTTGTTAACGCCTGTATCTTTGTCTTTTTTAACGAAAGAGGGCATGGGCGGGTGGAGTCCACGGGTGTGTGACGAAATAGCGGAGCAGGCTATGTACTATCGCCCATAAAAGGAGATGAGCCGGACCGCTAACTGGCGGTAAGCCCGTCGAAGACAATAAGCTAGGAGGGCCTGCCTGTGGCAGACAGGTTCCATGGTGTCAGAAGTATTAAAGGGATTTTTTTAAGGTTATAAATATTGAAAATACAATTGTCTAATTAAGTTTTATTCTAATGAAAGCAGTTTTTATCATATACAATCAGGCGCTGACCGAGAAAGTAGAATACATGCTCGACAGGCTGGAAATCAGAGGTTTTACCCAATGGCCCCAAATGCTGGGCCGGGGTAGCGTGGACGGGGATCCACACATGGGGACCCACACATGGCCGGAATTGAACAGCGGTACCTTAACCATGGTTGGCGACGAGCGCGTACCGGTATTGCTTGAAAAAATCAAGAAACTCAATGACGTCAACACCGAAGTTGGCATCCGGGCTTTTGTCTGGAACATTGAGGAGGCAGTTTAGGAGCTACTATTAATTTAGAAACCCTGGGTTTAAAAACTTACGAATGGAATTCGAAAAACAATACATACATGGTCAGAAGACCGGGACCGGAGATTGGAAATCGGAGTAGAAATTTCAGATATCAAAAAACAAATGACAAATAAATATCAAGCATCAATATCGAAATTCGAAACAAGCGCCAACGGTGCGACACAGCAATAACCCAGGCCGAGTGAGGCCAGCCGGACGGAGGCCTGGGGCATGAAATGGGCTGGAAACCCGTCGCGACGAGTCGATTATTAGAACTTTTAGTCAGCCTGCCGACGGAGACAATCCTTTTTCTGACCGGAAAGTAATTACTACGCAAAGGTCGCAAAATAACGAAACGCTAAAACCGCAAAGACTTATTTATCTGTATATTAGCTTTGCGCCTTTCCGCGAGCGCCGAAGCTACTCAGCGGAGGCACTGCGAAAACTTTAGCGTTCTTTGCGTAGGATTGACTTTTTGGACAGCTTCCTTTTGTTTATGTGGGAACTGCTGGATTACTCCCTCGGATATCGCAAAGTCGTGAGTTCGTCGCTTTGCTCCTCAGTTCGAACCATTAATCGTTTCCATTATCTCCTTAAAACTATTCAAGCCCGATTCGATATTGTCGATTATTTCGCTTGCTAAAACATCCGGGTCTGGAAGGTTATCCAGGTCTGTCAGGCTCTTATCCCGAAGCCAGAAAATATCCAGGTTGGTTTTATCTCTTGCCAATATTTCTTCGTAGGTGAATTTCCGCCATCGTCCATCAGGGGAGGCTGAGCCTGTCGAAGTCTCGCTCCATGTTTCGGTCCGTTTATGCCGGTTTTCGGGATTGTAGCATTTTACAAATTCCTCCAAATCTGCCGAGGTCATTGTCTTTTTCTTGAGGGTATGATGCACATTGGTACGGTAATCGTAAAACCAAACTTCTTTTGTTTGGGCTTCTTTACTTGCAGGGCGGTTGTCGAAAAACAAAATGTTTGCTTTTACTCCATGGGCGTAGAAAATACCGGTAGGCAAACGCAAAATGGTGTGCAAATCGGTAGTTTTCATGAGTTGTTTGCGGACTTCTTCGCCTGCACCACCTTCAAACAATACATTATCGGGCAATACAACGGCTGCCTGACCGGTAACCTTAAGCATGGTTTTGATATGCTGCAAAAAGTTAAGCTGTTTGTTTGAGGTGGTCTCCCAAAAATCCTGACGGTTGTAGCTTATATCTTCTTTTTCCGCTTCTCCCTGTTCATTGGTAACCGTGTAGGAGCTTTTTTTACCAAAAGGCGGATTTGTCAGCACGTAATCAAAACGGTTTCCGTCGTCAGATACCAGGGCATCGTTTGGAGAAATGTAGCTGTTGCCTTCTATTTCGCCAATGTTATGCAGGTACATATTCATCAGGCATAAGCGCCGGGTATTGGCAACAATCTCATTTCCGTGGAAAGTCTCATTTTTAAGAAATTCCTTTTCTTCCCGGTCTAACT
>CAZZBU010000132.1:0-9560 GCA_964652315.1 uncultured Bacteroidales bacterium | reverse complement strand
AGGTTTAATTAGAGATCGATTAAAGCAGCCAATTTAAAAAGGGAAAATCTTATTGGCAAATGGTCTTTTACACATCACTTCTTTATCCATAGCTGCAATTTACTTGTTTCTTCTATTAATTCAACACCTTTATTCTCATTCAAGCTTTTTAACAGCATTTCTAATCCATACTCTATTCAAAGGTAATATATATTAAATTATGATGAAATAGTTATAATGTAATATACCCATTCCATTTTCACTATTTGCAACTTCCCTACCCTTAACTATCTTTGTCCAAATTAAGTAAACTAACGCAGAAGATATTATATTTTTATATTAATGAAGTATTACATCATAGCCGGTGAGGCATCGGGCGATTTACACGGTTCGAACCTCATCAAAAACCTCAAAGTACAGGATACCGGGGCCGAATTCCGTTGCTGGGGAGGTGATTTGATGCATCAGGCAGGAGCTGACCTGGTGAAACATTACAACCAAATGGCATTTATGGGATTCACCGAGGTGGTGAAAAACCTTCGGACCATCTTAAAAAACATCAAGCATTGTAAACAGGATATACGGGAATGGAAACCCGATGCCATTATCCTCATTGACTATGCCGGATTTAACCTGCGCATTGCAAAATTTGCCACAGAACAGGGGTTTAAGGTTTTTTACTACATCTCGCCTAAGGTATGGGTATGGAAAGAGTCCAGGGTGAAAAAAATCAAAAAATACGTGCATCACATGTTCGTCATCCTGCCTTTTGAAGTAGGTTTTTACAAAAAGCATCATTACGAGGTTACCTATGTGGGCAATCCCCTGGTGGATGCCATTGAAAATTTTAACCGGCATTATAATCAGTCAGCCGAAGATTTCAGGGCTGAATGCCATCTTGACAGGGAGAAACCCATCATTGCCTTGCTTGCAGGCAGCCGAAAACAGGAAATCAATGATCTGTTGCCCATCATGTGTTCCATTTCAACCCTGTATCCGGATTATGAATTTGTGCTGGCTGCAGCGGCTTCATTGCCGGAATCATTTTACAAACCAAAAATTGAAGGCTTTCCGGTTAAAATGGTTTACAATAAAACATACGAATTGCTACAACATGCCCATACTGCCATTGTAACCTCGGGTACCGCCACCCTGGAAACCGGTATATTCAATGTTCCTGAAGTGGTTATTTACAAGACCAACCCCCTCACCTACCGCCTTGGGATGTTGTTTGTAAACATCACTTATATCTCGCTGGTAAACCTTATTATGGGAAAAGAAGTAGTGAAAGAACTTATTCAGTTTAATTTGGAAAAACGCACCCGGCAAGAATTGGACAGGTTATTAAACGATGATATCTACAGGCAAACCATGCTTGATAATTTAAAAATGCTAAACCAAAAAATGGGAGAGCCCGGAGCTTCCGGAAGGACAGCCAGAGGTATACTTGACAGATTAATGCAATGAGATTGAACAGGGGAAAATTTGTCGGAAGTCTTTTTTTATGGTTTGTTCTGTTGAACGGCCTGTCTGCACAAAATATCAACATTAGCCTGTATAACGATAAGTTTGTCCGTTCCTTTGTTTTTACTACAGCCAATGGCACCTATAACCTAAACTCACCCGGCTCGGTAAAAATCACTAAACTTGCACACAATGACATCCTTTACCTAACCCTTGTCAATCAAAAGGTATCAGCCTACCATCATGGCAGGAATCTCGGTTTATTTGACAGCCTGGTTTTTGAACCCAGTGGCACTGATGATGTTTTCAGGATCCGCTCGGTAAGTCCATCCACTGAGCAGCGTAGCTACGATGAAAAGCTTACGGTGAAAGTTGATTTCAACCGCCTCTTGCTCGTGAATACCGTCTCCATGGATAAATACCTGGCCGGGGTGGTTGAAACAGAAGGCGGCCCATCGGCATTACCGGAATTTTACAAGGCACAGGCACTGTTATGCCGGACTTACGCATTAGACAATAAATACAGGCACATTGAGGAAGGCTTCAATCTTTGTGACGGGGTCCACTGCCAGGCATACAAAGGACGAAACGGTAGCAACACAAAAATCCTGGCTGCTGTAAAAGCAACCCACAGCGAAGTGTTGATCGATGAAAATGAAGCCCTGATAACAGCCGCCTTTCATGCAAATTCAGGTGGAATAACAGAAGATGCGCGCAATGTCTGGTTGATTGATCTGCCCTATCTTAAACCGGTAAACGATCCTTTTTCATTAAAAGGACGGCAGGCTGAATGGAAAAAAGAAATAACACGTGACAGGTGGGTTAAATACCTTGGTGATTATGACTTCTATTTAAAAGATGCGGAAAAACCCGGAGTTTTCACCATGAAAACAAATGGCCGGGAACGCAATTACACGATTGGATTGGACCATCTTCCCTTTACCAGCATTAGAAAAGACTGGGGGCTCCGTTCTGCCTATTTCTCAGTGATTGATAATGGCGAAAACATCCTCCTGGAGGGAAAAGGTTATGGACATGGTGTGGGTATGAGTCAGGAAGGCGCCATGCAGATGGCTAAAGCCGGGTATGATTATATTGACATTATCCATTACTATTTCAGAAATATTGAAATAATAAAGCTTCAGTAATATTTTCCTGCACCTCTCGTTTGATAAAGAGGTTTGCGGCATCAGGATTAAAATAACGGTTTTGTAATACAGCTTTGCCCGGCAGATTTTTTATCTTCGTGTGAAAAACTATGAATCAGAAATAAAAATATGATTGCCTTATACAAAAAAGAAATCAGCAGTTTTTTCAGTAACCTGACCGGATACATCGTCATTACGGTATTTTTGGTTATCACAGGACTGTTTCTCTGGGTGTTCCCCGGACAAAACAACATCCTTGATGTAGGCTATGCCAGCTTGAGCCCGTTATTTGAACTGGCTCCGTGGATCTTTTTATTTTTAGTACCAGCGGTTACCATGCGTGTGTTTGCAGAAGAAAAACGAACGGGTACACTGGAAACCCTGCTTACCCGGCCACTTTCAGAGTTGGAAATCATCCTTGCAAAATACCTGGCCAGCCTGACCCTGGTATTGGTAGCACTTCTGCCAAGCCTTGTATATTACTTTACAGTGTACTATCTTGCTGCACCAACCGGTAACATTGATGTTGGGGGCATTTGGGGCTCCTATCTTGGCCTGCTGTTTCTTGCCAGTGTATATGTTGCTATCGGTGTGTTGGCTTCGGTTATTTCCGAGAATCAAATTGTTTCCTTCCTGGTGGCTATCGTAATCACGTTTTTTATTTACCTTGGGTTTGATTTCCTGAGCTCACTGGCTGCTTTTGAAGCAATCAATGATGTCATCAGCAAGCTGGGAATAGAATATCATTATCAATCCATGAGCAGAGGCGTCATCGATTCCAGGGATGTAATCTATTTTTTGGCTGTCAATGCTTTATTTATCAGCCTGACCAGGTTGGTTTTATTGAGTCGCAAATGGTAAAACAAAAAAAAATGGCTAAAAATAAAAAACAACATATTTCACAAACCTTTTTTACAATAGTCATGCTTGTTGTGATATACATCTTGTCTGAAATGGTGTTTTTCAGGATAGATTTGACAACCGATAAACGATACACCCTAAGCAAAACCACAAAGCAGACATTAAAAAACCTCGATGATATGGCCTACATCAGGGTTTATCTGGATGGAGACATGCCCCTTCAATTTAAGGAAATGCAGCAAAGCATTACCGATTTACTTACTGAATACAAGGTATACGCTAAAGAAAACCTTGAATTTGAAGTTGTTAATCCTTACGAAACCGAAGACCGGGAAGTACGCGAGGAATTGTTCGGTTACCTTAACCAGGTAGGATTACAACCGGTAAATGTCCAGGATACAGACGAGGAAGGCGGACGCACACAAAAATTGATTTTCCCCGGCGCGATCATATACTATCATGACATTGAACTTGGCATAAACCTCCTGAAGAATAATCCGGGACTTCCGGCTGAGGTGAATTTAAACAATTCCATACAGTCACTGGAATACGAATTTACCAACAAGCTGAAAAACCTGAGTGACACATCACAGAAAAAAATAGCTTTTATTGAGGGGCATGGCGAATTGGATCAATGGCAAACAGGGGATATCACCAGGGCACTGGCCAATTATTATCAGGTCGACCGGGGTCAGATCAATGGTATGCCCGGTATCCTTGATGATTATCTGGCTGTGATTGTTGCCAAACCCCAGCAGGCTTTTTCTGAGGCTGACAAATTTGTGCTTGACCAGTACATCATGCAGGGGGGCAAAGTGGTCTGGCTGGTTGAACCGGTGAAAATCGAGATGGACAGCCTCATACAGGGTTCTACGCTGGCCCTGATAAGGGATTTAAATCTTGATGACATGTTTTTTAAATATGGTATCCGGATCAACCCTGATTTGATAAAAGACATTCAAAGCAATATCATTCCGGTAAATACAGCAGTAGGTGGTGCTCAGAGTAATTTTCAGCCTGCACCATGGCTATATTATCCTTTAGCAGGCCCTAATCCAGGGCATCCCATTACTACAAATCTTAACTTTGTTAAAACTGAATTTGTCAGCAGCATTGATACTGTTGGCGGAAATGCCAACCTGTCAAAAACCGTCTTGCTATCCAGTTCGCGTTTTTCAAAGACGGTTAACGCTCCCCTGTTGGTAAGTCTGGATGAAATTGACCAACAACCCAACCGCCAGGAATTTAACGATCCATTTCAACCCATGGCTGTATTGGTTGAAGGGACTTTTGAATCGGTGTTTCAAAACCGCCCCTATGAAAAATATCTGGCAGGAAAACAAGTTGATTCTTTTTATCCTGAAAGCGAAAAATCCGGAATGGTGTTTATTTCCGATGGAGACATCATTAGGAACCCTGTAAATTACCGCAACGGAGGGCCCGCTGTAGCTCCTTTGGGCTACGACAGGTTTACAAAACAGACGTTTGGCAATAAGGAATTTATCTTAAATACGGTAAATTACCTGACCGATGAAAGCGGCCTAATGGATTTACGTACACGCCAGCTTACCTTGCGCCTGCTGGACAAAACAAAACTTGACACAAAGGCTAAAAAACAAATCTGGCGCTGGATAAACACCATTATTCCTGTACTACTGATACTTATTCTGGGCATTATGGTGAATATCATCAGGAAAAGAAAATGGGCCAGGTAAACTGTTTTTAACCTGAAATATAAAATCATTAACCATGAAAAAACAGGCAAATATTATTATAGCTGTTGTCATTGCGTTGCTGGCCATGATCATTCTTATTCTTAACCAGAAAGATACGCGCATTGGCCAGATGCAAAACAGGTTGTTTGGAATTGATTCCAGTGAGATAAACCGCATTGTTATTGAGGAAGACGAAAACAGCATTACATTAATGCAGGAAGGTAAGGAATGGGTAACCGATGCCGGTGTCACAGTAAAACCCGAAGCCATTCACAGTTTTTTTGAAGCGCAAAAACGCATTCAGATTAAAGCACCCGCTTCAATCAAGGTTCGTGATGACGTCATCAAACAAGTGAATATATCCGGGTTAAAAGTACAAATGACACGCATAAACGGCAAAAAAACCGAGTACTATCTGGTCTATGATCAAAACAACAATACAGGGACATACCTGATGCTCCCTGATGCTAAAACCCCATACCAGGTGTTTTTGCCCGGTTATTCACGAAAAGAACTAATCAGCCTGTATCCTACAAATCCGGAGTTCTGGCGCGAAAAACACCTGTTTGACATACATCCTGATGATATTACCAGCATTACCCTGGATTATGCCGGCGAACCTGATGAATCTTTCCGGGTTGCTAAGGAAGGTGCAGATTATATTCTTTATGATTTGCAGGGAAACCGCCTAACCAGTCTGGGCAGGGAAACAGGTTGGACTTATTTTCAATCCTTTACAACATTGCCTTACCAGCAGAGCATCGATACTACAGAGGTAAAAGCAACCACGGCCCCGTATGCCAGCCTGAAAATAGATTTAAATACGAATCAGGTATTTCAGCTTGAGCTCTACAATATCATCAATGATGCAGGTGAATTAATGAGAGATTTTTTATGGGTAAAACAGAGCGGACAGAATAGCATTTTTGAAGTAAGGTTTGTTGATATTGCCCTGATGTTAAATTCCAGACAGGAATTTCTGCAATAACGACAGGAATCGGACTATAAAATCCTGTTTTTTATGATAAGCCGTTAATAACCCATGAAAAGAAAGAACCATTTTTATCGGTAACTTTCTATTTTTTTTGTAATATTGGTTCTGAAAAGTTACGCGCTATACATTCAGTAAATATTTAATTAACAAATTATTAAAAAATTATATACATGAAATTTGTTGTATCAAGTACAGATTTATTGTCCCATCTTCAGGCAGTAAGCAGGGTAATTAACCCAAAAAACACCCTACCCATTCTGGATAATTTCCTGTTTAAACTTGAGGATAATGTTTTGGAGATTACAGCTTCCGATTTGGAGACAACACTTGTCACAAATATGGCTTTGGAGAACGTCACCGAATCAGGCAGCATTGCCATGCCGGCACGTATTTTACTTGATACCCTGAAAGAATTCCCGGAGCAGCCACTAAATTTTGAAGCGGATACCGACAGCCTGAAAGTGGTAATAAACTCTGAAAACGGGCAATTTACCATCATGGGGCAAAACGGCGGTGATTTTCCGCAGCTCACACCGTTAAAGGATGAAAACAAATTTACATTGCGCATTCCGGGAGAAGCGTTGAACAAAGGTGTGTCAAAAACCATATTTGCTACCGCCGATGATGAATTACGTCCGGTAATGAATGGTATTTATATAGAACTTACTCCGGATGATGTCACCTTTGTGGCTACCGACGCCCATAAACTGGTCCGTTACCGTCGTACCGATGTAAAAGCTGAAGATACGGCTTCCTTCATCCTGTCTAAAAAGCCGGCCTCCCTGCTGAAATCGATTCTGCCAAGAGAGGAAAATGATGTATTGGTTGAGTTTGACGATAAGAATGCTTATTTCAATCTTTCAAATTATAAAATGGTCTGCCGTCTTGTTGAAGGGAATTACCCCAGCTACAATGCTGTGATTCCAAATGAAAATCCAAATCAGTTGGTTATTGACAGGCTTGATTTATATAATTCGTTGCGTAGGGTTTCTGTTTTTTCAAACCAGGCAAGCAACCTTATAAAACTGGCGCTGACAGGCAACCAGGTTAGTGTTTCAGCTCAGGACATTGATTTTTCTATCTCTGCTTATGAAAGGCTCAACTGCCAATATGATGGTGATGAAATGGAGATGGGTTTCAAATCAGTATTTTTAATTGAAATTTTAGCCAATTTATCATCCACCGATGTGCGCCTTGAGATGTCTGATCCTTCTCGTGCAGGCATCATTGTACCTGCGGAAAAAGACAATCCGGACGAGGATGTGCTCATGCTCCTCATGCCAATGATGGTGGGTAATTAAACGCATTATCCCGGATAGTAAAACAATCCGGGATTTTTTTTTGCCCCTTTCACCTTTTTTAATCATCCGACAAATTATAACGAATGAAGCTTGATTTAAAAAATCCAATAATCTTTTTTGACCTGGAAACCACAGGCATCAATATAGTTATCGACCGTATCGTAGAGATTTCATACCTGAAGGTGTACCCCAATAATAAGGAAGAAAGCAAAACCTACCTTGTGAATCCAACAATACCAATCAATCCTAACGCCAGTGCAATACATGGCATAAAAGATGAAGATGTAAAAGATGCACCTACTTTTGCAGAAATTGCCCAGACACTGGCCAATGAATTCGAGGGGGCTGATCTGGCAGGTTATAATTCCAATAAATTTGATATCCCCCTGCTTGCCGAAGAATTTTTACGGGCCGGAGTAGAGATTGACATGACCAGACGTAAGTTTGTGGATGTACAGGTTATTTTCCATAAAATGGAGCAACGCACCCTAAGTGCAGCCTATAAGTTTTATTGTGACAAGGATCTGGACAATGCCCACAGTGCCGAAGCCGATACACGGGCTACTTACGAAATATTACAAGCGCAGATTGACCGGTACGACGGCCTGACCAACAACATCGAAGAATTGTCAAAATTCTCATCGCACACCAAAAACGTAGATTTTGCAGGCCGCATTGTATTTGATGATAAAGGCATTGAAGTGTTTAATTTTGGAAAATATAAAGGCAAACCCGTTGAAAAAGTATTGCAATCCGACCCGGGTTATTATGGTTGGATGATGCAGGGTGAGTTTCCGCTTTTCACAAAAAAAGTACTGACAAACATCAAATTACGCAGCGCATTTCAGAATAAATAACGTATAATTCACTATCTTAACAGGACTGTTTTAAAAAAAAACTTATGAAGATTATTTGTATCGGACGGAATTATGTGGATCATGCAAAAGAATTGAATAATCCCCTGCCCGGGAAACCAGTTTTTTTTCTGAAACCCGATACCTCCCTGTTGAGAAATAACCAGCCTTTTTATCATCCTGATTTCTCGGATGAGGTACATTATGAAGTAGAAATTATTCTTCGTATCAACCGGGTTGGGAAAAATATTGAACCGGAATTTGCCGATCGGTACTTTAGTGATTTAGGGCTTGGAATTGACTTTACTGCAAGGGATTTACAACGAGATGCCAAAGAAAAAGGATTGCCATGGGAGCTTGCCAAAGCATTTGATAACTCAGCAGTGCTTGGCACCTTCAAACAAAAGCGGAAATTTGATGATGTAGAAAACATCCGGTTTTATCTTGAAAAAAATGGCGAAAAAGTCCAGGAAGGAAATACAAAAGATATGATCTTCAATTTTAACCATATCATCTCATACGTTTCCAGGTTTTTAACCCTTAAGATTGGTGACCTGATATATACAGGTACTCCGGCAGGAGTAGGCCCGGTTAAAATAGGAGATAAACTCATTGGGTATATTGAAGGTGAAAAAATGTTTGAATGTGAAATAAAATAATTTCCTGCAAGGTATTGTTTCAAAAAGCTACCACACAACAATTTTATGGCCCCTTTGTTACCTTTTACTGTAATAATTTCAGGTTGAAGTTTTGTGCCGTCAAAAAATTAGAAGACCTTTGCTCACTTTCTTCCCATCTTACAAAAATTGATTGGCGAGTAAACTGCCAGGAGAAAATATTTATTATTCTTTTAAAAACAAACAGAAAAATTCTCACGGTAAGGGGCATCAGACAACCGGGCTTGTGAGCCAGTTTGACGAAAAGCTTGATGGCGTCAACTAAGAATATAATTTACTGATGAAAGATTTAACCAAGGGAAAAGAGAGCAAGCTTATATTCAATTTTGCGGTACCTATGTTACTGGGCAACCTGTTTCAGCAGTTATATAACATTGTTGACAGCATTGTTGTGGGCCGCTTTATAGGCAAAGAAGCACTGGCAGCTGTTGGCGCATCTTTTCCGGTAGTCTTTACGCTCATTTCACTCATCATCGGAATAGCCTCGGGTGGTACCATCATTGTTGCCCAGTATTTTGGGGCCAAACAAATCCAAAAAGTGAAGGACACTATTGGTACCATGTACAT
>CAZZBU010000131.1:6399-9593 GCA_964652315.1 uncultured Bacteroidales bacterium | reverse complement strand
AAAGAATATTTCCAGTATCTTTATGATAGTTACAGGAATATTCTTTTTTTATTTTCTTGAATTGGAATAATAGTTAGCGGTATGGTTACAACAATAGTTCCCTTTGACCAATACGATCACACAAAATTATGCCTGCAATATTGCGAGATGCTTAAAATCGGTGATCCCTTAGAAATCATCTTTTTCGATAGTGGAGATGAAAATGCGGATAGTGATGATTTCAAAGAATTGGTTGAAAATTCTAATGATACGGTTTTTTATCGTGTAAAGGGAAATGCTGCTGATGAACTAACAGAACTCACAGCCCTGAAAGCCCCGTCTATTATTATCCATGCTATAGGAAATAGTGGAAAACCCTCCCGTGTTCCGGATGTAGATACTGCCTGCAAATATATCCTTCAGTTAAAACAAAACTTCTTATTGTTGCCCCATGACTATATACCAAAACCCATAAAAAAAATTGTGTTTCCGGTACATACCCTGGCAAAAGTCAGGCATAAGGTATCGCTTACTGCAAAGATTGCCCGTATGAGCAATGCTGAAATTCATGTAGTGAGCATCATATCATCCACAAATAAAAAAAATGAAAAACGGACCATACTTTATGGTAACCAGGTTTTTAATCATTTCCGAAGCCTGGGAATACCTACTGTTCAGGAAACTATTTTCAATAAGGAACTGGTAAAAGCGATTGCAGATTATACCGCTCAAATGAATGCAGATTTGATTTCAATTATTCCGGAAACAACCCATGGACCAAGTTTTTTTACAAAAAGTTATATCCATGAAGTGATGAAAGCGTTGCAGCACCCAATGTTGATTATTGCGCCCCGAAAATCCAAGCTAACCGGCTCATTCAAAACATCAGGTTAATGCGTTTTTGATAATAAAAAAAACCTGTCCCAAATCAGGACAGGTCCTTTCATAAAATGCTGTTTCAAATGGCATTATTCGATATCAACCAATGTTACTTCAAATTTTAGATCTTCACCAGCCAATGGATGATTGGCATCAACAGTGATGCTTTCATCTTTTACATCTGTCACTACTAAAGGAATCTCCTGTCCGTCAGGTGTTTTGGAAACCAGTTGTAATCCTACCTCAGGTTTAATTTCAGGAGGCAGATTAGCTTTTGGTACATCCTGAATAAGCTCATCTTTAACCGGACCATAAGCATCAGCAAAAGGGATTTCTATTGTTTTTTGCTCATTTACAGACATGCCTTCAACTCCTTTGTCAAATCCGGAGATAACCTGACCAGTGCCAACTGTAAATTCGAGGGGTTCGCGGCCTTCAGAGGAGTCGAATACCTTCCCTGAACTTAACGTTCCTTTATAATGTACTTTTACCTTGTCGTTTGTTTGCGCAACTTTCATAACTTCTAAATTATATTTATAATTGTTTATTGTAAATCGCAATTATATGCGAAGTAACGATACATCGTCCGGAATCGCAAGAAAATAGTGAATTAATTGAAAATTAATTTATTCTGTTGCCTCATAATTCCTTACTATATTATTTTAACCCTGATTCAAACCACATTGTTCATTGGATGATTTTCCGGCGTATTAATCATCCATAGTGAAAACACATTCAGGTAATCCCAGAAGGACTGAATATAGGCTGCCGGAACCGGCAGGTCGGGTAAAATTTTTTGATAGCATTGCAACCATATCTTACGGGCATTAGCATCAATACGAAAAGGTTGATGCCTGATTGAAAGCATAGGTTTTCCGTGGTTTTCATTGAAATAAGGATGACCGCCACAAATCTGAATAAAAAAATCAGCGGCATGTTTTTTTGCTTTTTTCAATTCTTCTTCGTTTTGGGGAAACATATTTTTTATATTGCTCTGAACCAATAAATCATAATGATCACTAATCAAGCGGCGCAAACCATCTTCCCTGAGGTGAATTAAAAAATTTGGATCTGGCGGATGAACCTGAGGGCGCGATCCGTAGTTACTTTCTATAATGGTTAGATCAAGTGGCTTTATAAATTGATTATCTAATCGAAACATCATGATGTCCTCTCAATATCCATGGAATGAAACATAAATACTATACAAACATTTCTGGTGATTGTTTAACTATTGTGGCATTTTCGTCGATATTTCGTACCTTTAAGTCTTATATATAAATGAATTAAAAGCTTAATATTATGGACACTATGAATTACTCGCGTAGGAAATTTGCAAAAAACATAGCAACTATTGTTGCAGGAAGCACCATGATGAATCCATTTCTGGCCGCATCAACACGTTCAAACAAAAATAAACTGGGTATTGCCCTTGTCGGTATGGGCTATTATGCAACACAGGAGTTGGCCCCTGCCCTGCAGAAGACTAATCATTGTTACCTTTCGGGTTTTGTGACAGGTACACCCGAAAAGGAAAAAATCTACGGTGAAAAGTACAATATTCCGAAAAAAAATATTTACAATTATGAAAATTACGACACCATTGCCAATAATCCGGAAATTGATATAATCTATGTAGTGTTGCCCAACAGCATGCATAAAGAATATACAATTAGGGCAGCCAAAGCAGGGAAACATGTTATTTGTGAAAAACCCATGGCTATGAATGCACAGGAAGCCCGCGAGATGATTCAGGCATGCGAAGAAGAAGATGTAAGCCTTTCCATTGGTTACCGCTTACAATATGAGCCTTACACGCAAAAAATTATGCAGTTTGCTAAGGAAAAATCCTGGGGAGATATCAATTTTGTCAACACATCCGCAGGATTTTATATGAAACGCCCCACCGATCACTGGAAAGTTAAGGCCGAGTATGGTGGTGGCGCCATGATGGATATGGGGCCATATCCGGTACAGGCTGCCAGATATTCTACTGGTCTGGAACCCATTGCGGTAACTGCCCAGCAATTTGTTTCTGATCCGGAAGTTTTTCGGGGAGTAGATGAAACAACCACTTTTCAACTTGAGTTTCCGGGAAATATCATTGCCAACTGCATGACGACTTTTCGTGGCAATGTTAATTATCTAAAAGTGAATGCACGGGACGGAAAATATGGATTGGAACCATTCAGTTGGTATGACGGGCTCCATGGATATACCCCGGAAGGCAACTTTGACTTCCCAAAAATGAATCAACAGGCTGCACAGATGGATGGAATGTGCCTGTCTATCATGGAAGGAAGGCCTTCCAGGACTCCCGGAGAAGAAGGCTTGCG
>CAZZBU010000131.1:0-6299 GCA_964652315.1 uncultured Bacteroidales bacterium | reverse complement strand
GTTGGTTTTTTCTGACTTTATAATGTGAAATGAATTTGTTTACATATAAATAACTGAAAATATGAGTACTAGGGAATTAAACTGGCACACATGGTTGAAAGAAGGTGATCAATTTATTCATGCAGCAACACCTAAAAACCCTCTAAAAGCCTTTAGGCCCGAAATCAGATATAATCTGCTTTCCATGGCATTTGAAAGTTATGTGATGGCTATACTGGATTTTTTTAACACTCTGCCTGATAATCACACATTTACTGATTTGTTTTTAGCGCTGGATAAGGTTATGCTGGTTGATAAAACAATTAAGCAGCGTATTCTGAATTATGAGAATATTCAATCCATTTGCTCTGTTGAGCAATATCATACCCGGCCACCAGAGGAATCAGAATTAGATGATTTAAGAGATGCCATTATGCATATAAAAAACAGGGCCTACGAAACCTGTCAGCCGGAACCCATTCTTTAGTACCTTACTGTTTTTGATTTTAGTCAGTCTGTTTGGAAAAAAGCCAGTTCGAGGTAATTCGAACCGGCTTTTCCTTAAACATTAAAAAAACACTATTAATCCATATCTTTCAAATATCTATACAATTCGCTGTCTGTTGATAAAATAACCGAAGTTTGGTTATCAAAAGTCTTTTCGAAAGTTTCCATTGATTTTAAAAAGCTATACAGATTCCGCGACATGGCTGAACGATCATAAGCGCTGGCATAGATGGCTGCAGCCTCAGCATCGGCTTTACCTTTGATTTCTTCTGCCTTCCTGAATGCCTCAGACATAATGCTTTTCAAATCACGTTCCTTTTCACCATTTATACGCGATGCTTCACCCTGTCCTTCGGAGCGGAATTCATCAGCAATACGAAGCCGTTCACTTTTCATTCGTTCATAAACTTGTTCGCGGACATCTTCTACATAATTAATTCGTTTAAAACGAAAATCAAGGATAGCAATGCCCAAATCCTGGGATTGTTTATTTGCAGCTACCTGAATCATTTCCTGAATTTTTTCACGACCAACTTCAATCTGAGTTAGCGAATCATCAATCATATCACTAATCAATCCGGAATTGATTGGTGTCCGGTTACTGGTTCTAATCGCTTCTTCGAGTTCATGATTTGCTATAAAATCACGTGTTTCACCATCCAGGATATCATCCAATCTTGATTGGGCACCGGTTTCGTTCCTTAAGCGTTTAAAAAACTGAAGCGGATCGGTAATCTGCCAGCGGGCATAGGTATCTACAAAAATAAATTTTTTGTCTTTTGTAGGTACCTGGTTTGGATCACCATCCCATTCCAAATAACGCTTATCAAAGTAATTGGCCTTTTGAATAAAGGGGACTTTAAACTTGAGTCCGGATGAAACAACAGCTTCTCCCACAGGTTTCCCCAACTGGGTAATAATAACCTGTTCCGTTTCCTTAACGGTGTAAGCCGATTGAGCAATTATTATCAAGGCGGCAACACCTATTATAATGTAAACTATATATTTTGATGCATTCATAATTTCTACTGATTTTGTGGTTGTGTAACACCTGATTTTGTATTCATTTGCATCTGAAGTAAAGGCAACACATTATTGCCTTCCTGATCAGTGATGATTTTATTGCCAAGTTTAGGAATAACATTCGACATGGTTTCCAGGTAAATCCTACTCCTGGTTACTTCAGGCGCTTTTATATATTCAGAATAAAGATCATTGAACCGGGCTACCTCACCTTGGGCATTGTTCACCCGTTCGGCAGCATACCCTTCGGCCTTTTGTATAGTTTCTTCAGCCTGACCCCGGGCTCGTGGAATAATCTTATTGTATTCTGATTTTGCCTGGTTGATCAAAGTCTCTTTTTCCTGTTGTGCTTGATTTACAGCATTAAAAGCTGCTTTCACCGGTTCAGGTGGATTAACATCCTGCAATACCACCTGTTCAATCCTTACGCCCAGAGAGTATTCATTGCTAAGTTCCTGCATCAGCACCTGCATTCGGCTGGCAATTTCCGTACGTCCTACAGTAAGTACTTCATCCACAGTACGATCACCTACCACCTGGCGCATAGTAGCTTCTGAAATATCACGAAGTGTCGCTTGGGGATTGCGCACTTCAAAAAGGAAATTATACGGATCGCTAATGCGGTACTGTACAACCCATTCAACATCTGCAAGATTAAGGTCACCTGTAAGCATGAGCGATTCATCACGGGAGCCGCTGCGTGTGTATTCTGAACGTACACCAGCACTGGTGGTACGAAAACCAAATTCAAGCTTCTGCTGCCGTTCAACCGGCACTTTTAGTATCTGCTCAATAAACGGAATCTTAAAATTAAGTCCGGATTCTACCTGTCGGGTATATTTCCCAAAACGGGTTATAACCCCCACTTCTTCAGGTTGAACCTGAAAAAAACCTCCAAAACCAATGATTACAAGAATAAGAATTATCAGAATGGGCCTGATATTCGCAATTACCTTTTTTAGTTCAGGAGGAATGTTTAAATCATCAAATTGATTATTTGCCATAGTTATCTTATTTTATTCATTAAAATACAAATATAACCAAATTGTAAGGTGAACTTTATTACGGCTTGCATTTATTATGAATATCAACAAAATACTGGAAAAGTAATTTACTGAAAATGCTTAAATTCGGTTCTAATTAGGATATTCATGTCCCGGAAATTATATTTTTGTAACCAAATGTTTCTATTTTGATGTTTAAAAAAATTCTCTGGCTGCTTTATCAACCTTATAAGTGGTTAATATTTACCCCGCTTCTGTTTGCCAACACCCTGGTATTTGGTATTATAGCCGTGCTTGTATCCTGGTTGATCGATCAACGCACCGGAAGTTATTATGGTGGTGTGATTTGGTCTCGTTTTAATGCCTTTTTAACACCCATGTTTGTTACGGTGACCGGTAAAGATAATATTAAATCAGGGCAAAGCTACATCGTCATACCAAACCATCAGAGTTATTATGATATATTTCTAATTTACGGCTGGCTTGGGTTGGACATCAAATGGGTAATGAAAAAAGAATTGCGCAAGATTCCCGGCCTGGGATTTGGCAGTGCCAAAGTGGGGCATATATTTCTGGACAGGCGAAATCCGCTATCAGCCAAAAAAACACTGAATGAAGCCAGAGAGCGATTGACTCACGGATCGTCTGTGGTTATCTTCCCTGAGGGGACCCGTAGCAAAGGCAATACCATGCTGCCATTCAAACGCGGGGCTTTTAAGCTGGCCATTGACCTTGGATTACCAATCCTTCCTGTAACAGTGAAAGGAACAAACAAAATCCTGCCAACCGGTACGGTGAATCTGATGCCTGGTAGTGTCAGCCTGCGGATTCACCCGCCCATCTCCCTTGATGGATATACTGAAAATAATATGAAGCACCTGATGGATCAGGTCCGTGAAGCCATTGATTCAGGATTAAAGTAACAAAACCCCGGGTTCCGGTTACTTCCTGCTTTTCTCCCTCCATGGGAGTATATTTATAGCATATTTTTAAAAAGCACAGAAAAAATTGTATATTCGACCTGCTAACTAAATGTAAAGCGATGTTACGAAATTACTTGTCCGTGTTGTTAATATTTTGCAGCACACTGGCTACTAAAGCCCAACAAACCAACGACAATGTTTTTCCTGTGAAAGGGTTTTGTATTGCAGCCCCTTCACCGAATGGCTTAAGTGAATTTATTAAATTTATTGACGAAGAACTTGCTACACGAGGAGTTAATACCCTGATTTTGCGCGTGGATTATAATTACAACTTTACCTCCCGGCCAGAATTTGCCAACGAAGATGGCTTAAGCAAACAAGACGTGAAGCAACTTGTTTCGGTGTGTCGCGGGCATGAGATTGACATTGTTCCGCAAATCAATTTGCTGGGACATCAATCCTGGCACAGCAACCTTGGTAAATTGCTAACGTTATATCCCGAATTTGATGAAACACCTCATGTAGAGCTTCCCGAGGATTATGTATGGCCCAATGATGACGGGCTTTACTGTAAAAGCTACTGCCCGCTACATCCCGAAGTGCACGATGTGGTTTTTGAACTGGTGGATGAAATCTGCGATGTATTTGAAGCCAAAGCCTTTCATGCAGGCATGGACGAAGTATTCTACATAGGCGATGATAAGTGCCCCCGCTGCAGTGGGCGCGATAAAGCCGAACTTTTTGCCGGTGAGGTAACTAAAATAAGGAACTTTCTGGCCCTGGAAGATCGTGAGCTTTGGATTTGGGGTGACCGGCTGATCGATGGGAAAACCACCGGCATCGGCATGTGGGAAGCCAGCATGAACAATACCCACCGGGCTATTGACATGATTCCGAAAGATGTGTTTATCTGCGACTGGCATTATGAACGACCGGATCATACACCGGTATATTTTGCCATGAAAGGTTTTCGGGTAGCTGCCTGCTCCTGGCGAAACCCTGAGGTAGCCAGCCAACAAGTTGAAAATATGGTACAGTACCGGCAACAATCTACGGATGGAATGCAGGCTAATTTCCAGGGCATGATACAAACCATCTGGAGCGGAGCCGATAATTTTCTTGATGAGTTTTATGGCCGGGTTGAACCAACAGAACAGAAAAACACGCCAGTAGCTTGTTTTAAAGCTTTATATGATGAGATAGAAAAGTTTGAAAATGAATAAAACAACACGCATTGCCTCTATTGATGTTTACCGGGCGCTTACCATGTTTTTAATGATATGGGTGAATGATTTCTGGACACTGGAAAATATTCCAAAATGGTTGCAACATGCCAAATCCGGCGAGGATTACCTGGGATTTTCTGATTTGATTTTTCCATGGTTCCTGTTTATCGTTGGGCTGGCCATACCCTTTGCCATTGATAACCGGATAAAAAAAGGGCAATCCAATCTTCAAATAACCTGGCACATCATCACCCGCTCGCTGGCATTACTGGTAATGGGTGTATTTCTTGTCAATGCTGAATCATACCACGCAGAGGCGACGGGCATGGCCAAGTCGTGGTTTACCATTCTAATGATTTCAGGCTTTTTTCTGATTTGGAACGTGTACCCAAAAGCCACAGGATCAAAAAAATATCTTTTTTTAGGATTACAATTCCTTGGTGTTTTGGTACTCGTATACCTGGGACTAATCTATCGCGGCACGACGTATGACAGTGATGCGGTGGTACGCATGCAAACACGATGGTGGGGGATACTGGGGCTTATTGGATGGACTTACATGATTGCAGCGCCCTTATATCTGTTTTTTAAAAAAACCACCTGGCTTATGTGGATTTTCTGGTTGTTCTTTATTGGATTGAACATCATTGGAAATGCAGGCATTGCATACAATATTTTCCCAAATCAGGATAGCAACTGGGTGGTTGGCAATGGTGCTTTTCATGCTTTTGCTTTCGGAGGTATTGTAACAGCAGGTTTTCTCAGAAATAAAAACAACCGGACAGGCAGGCTATATCTAATGTTGCTGCTGTGGACAGTTATAACCTTAGGAGCTGGATTTTTAAGTCGCAATTTTTTCATTATATCAAAGATATCAGCAACACCGCCCTGGGTTTTTTTCTCACTCTCCACCGGCTTTGCCCTCTATGCTATTCTGCATTGGTTAGTGGACAACAGAGGTAAAGTACACTGGTTTAACATCATAAAAACAGCAGGTACAGCAACGTTGACCTGTTACCTTATCCCCTATTTTGTGTATAGCTTTCGGTCAATATTTTCAATTCATTTAAATGACTTTTTAACAACAGGTTGGATTGGATTACTGAAATCGGTAATTTATTCATTATTTGTTATTTTCATTGCAAGACTATTGGTTAGATTAGGTATTAAATTGAAAATATGAGATACAACCGGTTGATCGCCGGTGCATCTGCTTTGATTATTTGGCGTAGCGGTTTCTTATGATTGTTCTTAGCCCTATTTCTTTTGCAATGAATGCACTATTCTTGTTAGCACTTTCTGTGGGATAAATGGTATTATCGCTTTAATGGCAAACCAAAGAGCAGGTTCAGTGATAATTTCCACCTTGCCTTTTTCCATAGCTTTGTATCCTTTCCTGGCTACAGAATAAGCTGATGTCATTTTAGCTGAAAACAATTTAGAGCCGCTTAACTCACTGGCATCAACAAAACCAGTGTCCGTTGGCCCGGGACATAAATTGGTTACCGTAATGCCTGTACTTTTCAGCTCTTCAGCAATGGCATGACTAAAAGAGGTTACATAGGCTTTAGAAGCGTAATAAACAGCTTGCAAGGGACCTGGCATGAAAGAAGCTGTTGAGGATACATTCAGGATTC
>CAZZBU010000130.1:0-9770 GCA_964652315.1 uncultured Bacteroidales bacterium | reverse complement strand
GCATTAATTGATCATTTATTGCCTATTGTTAAAGATTATATTCAGTTTATCGAAAATCTTCTTATCAAAAAGAATTAAAAAACTACCCGCCAGTAAAACCAACGGGTAGTTATTTTTTTTATTCCCCCAACTGCTTCAGCAACTCATCCACAGCCGTTTTCAATTGTTTGTCTTCCTTAATGCCCTTGTAATTTGGTGCATTATGCACAATAATATCCGGTGTTGCCGGTTCAAATTCCATGTTGCCACCGCTGGCTTTCACATACCATCCGCGGCCTGGCAGACGGATATACGAATTATCGATAAGGGTATATCCTCCGGTTGAGATTACCGCACCAAAGGTAGGTGTGCCTACCAGTGTGCCCAAATCCAGGTTTTTGTAGGCATGAGAGAATATTTCTGCATTGGAATAACTGTTTTCATTGCACAGGGCAATGGTAGGTTTCATAACCGGTGGAAAAGGTAACCGTTCTGAGTAGGGGTAGTATTCCTTGAATTTTTGATGCTCTTCGCTCAGGTTTTCTGCAGCTCCTCGTGGAATGGTATAGGCATGTTGCCGCACATCCAGGGTTGCCATCAGATAATCGGTGGTCCAGCCGCCACCATTAAACCGTACATCGATGATGATTCCCTCTTTGTTGTATCCGGTGGCCATCAACTCACGCTGAAATTCTTCAAAGCTGCTCCAGCCCATAGCCTGTATGTGAATGTAACCTAACTTTCCATTACTGTATTTTTCAGTCAGCGCTTTGCGTTCATCCACCCACTCGTTGTAGAGTTCATTCCGAACCGTACCGGTAGGCCTGATGGTTACAATACGCTCATCACCGGAACGGTTTTCTACATTAAGGAGGATTTCTTCATTTGCACTATTGATGAGCAGTGAATAAAGGTTAGTCGATGCGGTTAAAGGCGTACTGTTAACCATGGTGATAACATCACCCGTATTAAGCTTGCTCACAGTTTTATCTGCCGGTGTTTCCGGTACCACATGGGTTATTTCCACTCCTTTTTTATGAGGACGGCATTCTATGCCCAGTAAACCTGTGCTTTCGGCATCAGAATTGTATCCTGACCGGCCATAGAGGCCCATGTGGCTGGCATTCACCTGTCCGAGCATAAGGTTAAACATATCCCTGAAGTCTTCTTTAGTGGAAGCAGCCAGGGCCCAGGGCTTATAGGTTGCTTTTAGGGCATTCCAATCCTGTCCGTGGAAATCAGGGTCGTAAAACCGATCATCCAGCACCGACCAGGCTTCCTCGAAAATTTGTTCCAGCTCTTCCTGGCGATCAATTTTAACCATGGCTTTAAACCCGTGGGATTTAATCTTGCTGTCATTCACACCAACAGACATAAGAATACCCCCACGTTTGGCAAAATATATTCTGTTTTTTTCAGCATCAAATTCCAATCCTCCGGGAGATTGGTTACCTTGAGTTATACGCTTCATTTCTGTTCCATCCCAGTTAATGCTGTAAATATCCTGATCGGCTTTGAATTGTTGCCTGCTGTTACGGTTAGCCACAAAATAAAAAGTTTTGCCATGTTCTGATATTAAAGGATTGGATTCGTTGCCAGGCAGGGCGGTTACCTGTTGCAAACGATCATGAATGTTTTCAAAGTCGATGGTTATTGTTTTATCTTCCTCATCTTCTTTTTTATCTTTTTTTGGTTCATCGGTTTCTTCTTCCTGCCAGTCCAGCCGGGTCTTTTCCCAATCTTCTTTCTTCAGCCATACAAACCATACATCAGCATCGTTATTATTGCGGGTTGATACAAAGGCAAGTTTGGATCCATCGTTGGCCCATACCGGGTCATAATCCCTGCCTGGATGCATGCTCACATTCACCGGGTCAGCATCATCATCAAAAGGATGGATATAAATCTCATAATTAAAATACAAATCAGGAAGGGTATATGCCAGCCATTGTGCATCCGGGCTCCAGGATATGTCTGAGGGTGTCGCCCAGCCATCCAGCAACGTGGATTCTCCAGTGAGTGTTTCCTTCTCAGCATCAACAGTGGCCACTATCAGATTGCCGGTACCGCGGGTAAATGCTATCCGGTTTTCTTTTGGTGCCACAGCAAGGCCTGTTTCATGTTCCTCACTGTGTGTGAGCCTTATTAAATTGTGCTGAAGGCTTTTATATAAATCAACAGGCTGATCATCCGCTGATTTCAGCAAATATATTTCTTTTTGTCCCTCGCGATCACTGATGAAAACCAGCGTACTGTCATTCAGCCACTGTGGATCCATATCACGGTAGGAGTGATTTGTCAGCCGTACTGTCCGGCTTTTTTCGAGATCAGTCCGTATCAAAAACAGTTCACCATGAATGACAAGCGCAGCCATTTTTTTATTGGGTGACAGCACATAATCGGTCAGTCCTTTTGTATAGGTTTTATACTGTTCAGGCATAAGCCGGTAATCGCGGGTTAGGTTCATATTCAGTTTTGTGGGGGTACCATTATCGCCTTTTTGCAGGTATATGTTGATGTCCCGTTCAAAGGAAATAGTCTGTCCATCGGCACTAACATCAAAATAACGAATGCCATGATCTTTATAATTTGTTACAGCAGTGATGTCACCGGACTTTTTCCCCGAATCGTCAAGGGCTACCTTATGAATGTTATACCTTCCACTGCGTGCACTGATAAAATACAGGGTGTTGTTTCCCACCCAGTCAGGCATAAAATCGTTGCCCTGGTGGGTAGTTATTTGGGTGTATGTTTTAGTCTCGGTATCGTAAACCCAGATGTCACGGTTGGCAGCACCCCGGTAATCTTCACGGGCCGTCCTGCACCATCCTCTGGTGAAGGCAATAAACCGTTTGTTGGGTGATACCACAGGATACGAACCCATGGCATCGAGATTCCGGTGTGGTGTTTCACCCGCAGTGCTTACCTTGTAAAATTCATATTCGCGTTCAACCTGTCTGAAAACACGGCTGGTCATAAATAGTATTTCATCGTTTGAGGACCAGTCCCAGGCTACATCTTCTGTTTCGTGGTAGGTTAGCCTTTTAGGGAAAGCGTTTTCCAAATCCATGGTGTACACATCGTTATGTCCGCTCCGGTTGCTGGTGAAGCTGATTTGTTTGCCATCAGGCGACCATTTTGGATATGAATCATAGGCCTCATGAATGGTAAGCCTGCGTGCAGGAGCTTCGTTGTTTAGCTGTTTCATCCATACATCCCCCTGATAGGTAAATAAGATGTTGGTTCCATCGGCATTAAGTGCCGGGTATCGAATAAAATTATCGGATGCATTTCCTGTTAAAGAAACCAATAATGAAAAAACGAATAAATAAAAAAATCGAATCATATAGAAATATTTTAATTGGATTAATGAGTATGCTGTTAAAAATAGGGATTTTTTTTCAGGCACAAAAAAATCCCCTTTGGGAGGGGATTTTTCATGTCATATTATTGACCTGGATTAAAATCGAAGGGATACACCCAGGGTACCATAACCAAAGTTACCCCGACCACCTTCAAGATATACACCAAAATTCTCTGAAACCATGTATTTGGCTCCTAAAAATGGGCCAACAAGCAAGGATATATTATTATCATACAGGTCATCATAATAATCAGAGCTGTACCTTCTTATTTCCAGCCCTGCGATAAATGAAGCATACAGGTCCCATTTTTTTAAATCAATGTTGGTATCCAGGTTATCATTCATCAGACCGGCAAAATGAAGGGTACCTCTACCTCCAAAATTTACAAATGTCCAACCGTATTTATTACCAAAATATTCATAGCGCCAGTTGGCAATTCCTAAGAAAGCACCTGCGCTGATAAATTCATGAAAACCATGTTCGACAGATACCGTGATGGGAAATGCAAAACCGACCCGGCTGCCGCTAAAACCATAGCCCAGGTATCCGAAACTTATTCCTGCCTGGGCATAAGTATCTCCTATGTTGTATGCCAATGTACCTGCTTCCTGGGCTTTGCCCATTGAAAACGTTGAAAACACTAAAGCTAAGCTGATTAATAGTTTTTTCATTTTCTTTTAAAATTTATTGTATTTGAAAATAATTGTGCAATATTATTAAACTTTCGGTTTAGTACACGCTGTATGACCTTACAAAGTGAAAAACAAACCAACTCATTCAAACCATATAGTTTTGATTTTTAGATGCTTTTTGCAAATGGATGAATACTATATACAAATGGATTGTTTCTATATTTAAAATAATGATTGTCCGCTATGGTACCTATTGATTGAACTCACAAATATCACGGCACATGAAAATTTAATAGCCACGAATGCACGAATGACAAAGTCATTCGAAATTTGTGTTCATAAAGAATTTATTATTAAATGATTAGACACCTCAATATTCAATAGAAAATTATTCAGAGGTAGTTCCAATTTGATTCCATTCATTCGTGCATTCGTGGCAAATATAGTTTTGGTATAAACCCGGATAATCATTTTTAAAATAATGTTATTTGATGATTATGTCATTTTTTTTTCCCACATTTCGGGTTCATTCTAACTAACTTAAATTTTACGACGTGAAGTTAATTACTATAGACTGGATTATTCTGGGTGTTTTTTTTAGTATCATTTTGTTGATTGGTTACTGGGCATCCCGCAAAGCCGGACAGGATACCTCGGAGTTTTTCCTTGGAGGGCGGAGAATGCCCTGGTGGCTGTTAGGTATATCCATGGTGGCCTGTACGTTTTCAGCCGATACACCAAACCTGGTTACCGGCATGGTACGTGAATCCGGCGTAGCCAAAAACTGGGCATGGTGGGCCTTTCTGATTACCGGTATGGTAACGGTATTTATTTACGCACGGCTGTGGAGGCGCTCCAATGTCATGACCGATCTGGAATTTTACGAATTACGCTATAGTGGCAAAGCAGCTTCATTTTTACGTGGATTTCGGGCAATATACCTGGGCGTTTTTTTTAATACGTTAATTATGGGTACCGTTTCGCTTGCAGCCATTAAAATCGGGAGTGTGATGTTTGGTCTTGAACCCATTGTTACCGTGGTATCAGCTTCAGTCATTGTGGTTATCTATGCCGGTATGGGTGGGTTGAAAGGGGTGGTTTGGGCTGATTTTTTCCAGTATTCCATTGCCATGCTTGGAGCAGTTCTGGCAGCAGTTGTGGCTGTTCGCCAACCAGAAGTGCAAGCCATTGGTGGGTTGGAAGGGATGCTTACCACCCTTGGTGAAAAAGCAAATTTTTTACCTGATTTCAGCAATCCTGCAGTGTATGTACCTTTGCTTATTATCCCTATTGCTGTTCAATGGTGGGCGGTTTGGTATCCGGGTGCTGAACCGGGTGGTGGTGGTTATATTGCCCAACGCATGTTATCGGCCAAAGACGAGAAGAACGCAATCGGTGCTACCCTGCTGTTTAATTTTGCCCACTATGCCCTGCGGCCCTGGCCCTGGGTTATTGTGGCTTTGGCATCCATCATTATTTATCCTGACCTGGCATCCATAAAAGCTGAATTCCCGGGCATCGCAGAGAATTATTTAAAAGATGATATTGCCTACCCGGTGATGCTTTCCAAATTAAGCTCCGGATGGCTTGGACTGGTTGTGGCCTCATTAATTGGTGCTTACATGTCAACCATCGGGACACACCTCAATTGGGGTTCGTCCTATGTTGTACATGACTTTTACCATCGCTTTGTGAAACCAGGCGCCAGCGAGAAGGAACTGGTGGCCATGGGGCGTATTACCACCGTGCTGTTGATGGTTGTCTCTGGTTTTATTGCTATTAAATTCCTGACCAATGCTACCCAGGCTTTTAATGTGTTATTACTCTCCGGTGCTGGTTCAGGTGCAATTTACCTGCTGCGTTGGTTTTGGTGGCGGATCAATGCGTGGACAGAACTTATTGCCATGGCCTTTGCCACCCTTACAGCCATTGTACTTGTTTTTGCTGTTGATGATGCTGCCTTATACTCCGATATTCTGGATCCTTTTACCATGCGCTTGCTTATTGCTGTTGGACTTACTACTCTTGTTTGGTTGACAACAGCGCTTGCTACCAAGCCTGAAAAGCCTGAAGTATTAGAGAATTTTTATAAAATAACACAACCAGGCGGTCCGGGATGGAAAAAGGTTGTCCATAACGCCCGTACTGAAGGACGTGAACTGGAAAATATACCCGGTAAAAAATGGGATATGCCGGTTCAGATTGCCCTGGTATTTATTGGCTGTCTGGTAATATATGGTTCGCTGTTTACCATTGGGAGCTTTGTTTATGGAAATATGATTACCGGAATCTTGCTTGGTGGAATGGTTGCTGTTGGAACGTATGTGTTATTCCGGCTTTTTGAACGGTTACAACGCAAATAGGCAGGATTTTTCGTGGGCCATTTTTTTGATCGCTATTGGGAGCCGAATAAATGAACTATTGGTTTAGGCAGATTGTTTTAATGTGAATAAACATTAATGAATTAAGCGATATGAAAACAAACATGGGAATGTTGGATCGTTTTATCAGGGCTATCATAGCCATTGCAATTGCAGCCTTGTTTTTTACTGAAATCATTACCGGTACCCTTGGTATTGTATTGCTTGCGATTGGAGCTATACTTCTTCTCACAAGCCTGGTAGGTTTTTGCCCGTTGTATGCCCCTTTTCACTTCAATAGCAAGAAGGTGCAAAAAACCTGAGAACATTGATTACCAGTGCTCCGGATGAGGTCTTTTAAGCAAGATAAAACTTTTTTTTGTTCTTCTACTTATTTGTTTGGATGAATAAAAAATAGTTTATATTTTTGCCCAACCTTTTTTGAAGGGTAGGTCTTGTCCGATGGTGTAATGGCAGCACAGGTGATTTTGGTTCATCCGGTCAAGGTTCGAGTCCTTGTCGGACAGCAACAAGACGATATAATCCGTTGTATAACTTAACGTTGTGCAGCGGATTTTTTGTTTGTTGTCGTTAGAAGATTTCAATCTTTGCCATATACAGTTGATTTCAAAATTCAAGAAATGGGAGAGACAACGAATTGTATTAGGAGCCCTGATGAAACAAATTGCAAAGAAAATACTAAGTTTTTGGTATAAATAATTTAGTATCAGATGTTGCATTTAGGTTTGGAAGGAAGGGTGATGTTTGAATACCACCAGTACTAAAAGGGGCATGAAAAACTGAACCCGCTTTAGTGGTAAGGCCTGTGAGATGGAGTATGGCAAGGTTTTAAACACCGGGTCACTAATAAACCGCCAATTCCTGCTCGTATTGCAATGATGCGTTGAGCACTTCGGTCATGGCATTCAGGTAGGCCTGGTATTGCACCAGCATATCGGTTTCAGAACGTAAAACATTGTCAAAGCCGGTGAGACCATTTTCAAAGGAATCAATCATGAGGGTAAAATTATCCCTGCTGTGGGTGTAATCATTTTGCTTTTGCAGAGCTTGTTTTGATGCGATAGAAAAATTCTCCCTGAGGATACTTTCTCTTCTTTTCAAATCATTAACAAGCTTTGTTCTCCTTTGGGCAAGCATGCCAGCCCTGATGTGCAGCGCCTGTTTCCTGTAGTTTCTGCCGAGCCCCTGAAAGAGCGATATATTCACTCTTAGCCCAAGATAACTGTGGCGGTACCAGCGATGATCATTTGCAATGGGGCTAAAGGCATCATCATAGTATTGTGTACCAAAATAACCGTAGGCTGCCACCCGGGGATGATACTGCCTGCCCAGGGTGGTTATCCTGGCCTGGGTGAGGTTTTCCTGAAGCGAGAGATCCCTGTAGTCAGGTAGTTGTCGGTAGGCCGGGCTGTCGGGCTGCAGCAGGGGCGTAAGGTCAACCAGCGACAGGACAAGGCTGTCTTTTATGGCCAGGTTTTTATCGCGGGGATAATCCATCGCCATTTTCAGCTGCTGGATGGAATTGCGATACCTCATTTCATTGATGCTTACCTGCTCCCCCTGATTCTGTCTCCTGTGTTTGATGGTTTGAAACTCATTCTCATTTACAAGGCCGTTTTCAAACTGTACTTTTACACTTTCCTCAAGGGCTTTATAGTTGTCAAGTATCAGCTGCGATGTTTGCCAAACCTCAGCGTGTAACACGGCCTGGTAGTACGATCTCCTGATCTCCAGCGCAACACTTTTGCGGGTGGCCGACACACTTACCCCGGCCATTTGGTGGCGGATTTCCTGCTCCTTCACACGCGACACAATGACCGGATTGTAGATCACCTGCTCAAGATCGATACCACCCTGGAGTGCGTTGCGGGTTCCCATCTGGATTTCCAGCGGCCCATTGCCCTGCTCCCCAAAGGCTTCTGAGGGGAGTATGGTTACCGGCAAATCGATATTGTAGCGGTAATCAGCCGAAGCTTTTACAGAAGGCAGGTAGTCGCTTTTTCCTTCTCTGGTAAGCCACTGCCGGTATTCCAGGTTCTCTTCCTCGCTGCTGATGCGACGGTGGTGGTTCAATCCATACGCTACGGCCTCTGCCACATTGAATACTTCCGGCTCCTGCCCCCATGACAGGGCCTGGCAGAAAACAACCAGAAGCGTTGTTAACATCAATGGAAATTTCATATCAAAATACTTTTGAAGGTTTCACATTTCGGATACTTTTTGAGGCGAAATAGGCGCCCGATAAAGAAATGATGAGCGTGAGGAGAAAAAGCAACAGCCATAGATACCACGGAAAGGAAAACCGTACGCCGGAATTTTCCACTCCCAGTCGGAACCCCTGTATAAGCAGGGCTGCAATGGCAAATCCTGCCGTGGCAATAATGGAGGCCTGCAGCAGGAGCAGGCTGGTTACCACTTTCCTGTATGCACCAATGGCTTTCATGGTGGCATAATCATCGATGCGGTCTTTTGCTGCAGAATAAAGGGTTAAGCCAATAATAACTCCTCCTGCTACAATGGCAAAGATGATAAGGGAACCAATGGATTCTCCAATTCCGCCATCTTTAAGGACCCTGGTGATGGTTGATCTGCTGAACTGGCTTTTTGTCAGGGCCCGCACACCGCTGTGCTTTGCATTTATTGCCTTTGCGACTTCCCCGGCGGTATAGCCCTGTTCGATATTTACCAGGAAGGCACTCACCTCATTGGGCGAAAAGTTACCCAATTCCATTGCCAGGGCAATATTGGTAAAAATATAATTGGCTCCGAAACCCCTTGCACCCTCGGTAAGTGCTCTTAACTCTACCAGTTTTCCTCCCAGCGAAAGCTCATCTCCCAGCTTAATGTCTCCCAGGTTTTCCAGGTCAAATACATCTGCCGCAATATTTCCCTGGTGCACCAGTTGGGAAATGTCTCCCTCCACGATATTCCACGGGCCACCCACAAATTCCGGTGCCAGGGAGCCTATGATCTGTACGGGTGTTGTTTTCCCGTTTTTAAGTCTTAGGGTAGAACCCACAATCACCAGGGGATGAACACTTTTTACGCCCCCGATGGAACGAATCTCCTGGCCCTTGCGTATATCTATGGCAGTAAGGCTGTTCACATCCTTCACCTTATCTCCTACCACCCACACCTGGGCCTGGGTATTGCTTACCAGGGCATCCATCAAACCGGTAAGGAACAGGAAAATCCCGGTTTGCTGCCCGATGAGGAATATGGCTACTATCACACCCATTGCGGCGCCAAAGGTTTTGGACTTATCGTACATCATAAAACGGAAGGCGATTCGTAACATCTTGCTTTATCTTGTTTTTATTATCAGGTTTACCCGGCCGCCTATAAGGACCTCTCCGGTTACAGAGTCGATCCTGACCTCCACTTCCCTCACACGCCGATCCATAAAACCTTGG
>CAZZBU010000129.1:0-10055 GCA_964652315.1 uncultured Bacteroidales bacterium | reverse complement strand
TAATTAAATATTTTCATGCTCCGGGTTGTATCCTACCCAAAATAATGCCATGCCCAATCAGCAAGAGTTTTTTTACTACCTTTAGCGCAAATTTCTGATGAACATATCGGCGTTGACATTTGATACGACTCATATAACGGTATTGCCAACCTGGGCAGGCAATCTTCTGACACTCATCTTCTGGATTTCAGTGGTTCTCATTATCCATACATACCTTTTATATCCCCTGCTATTGTATTATCTGGCCCGTAGAAAAACACTGCCGGAAAACAGGCTGAACCCTGATGAAAATTTGCCATTCATTTCGGTGATTATGGCTGCACATAACGAAGAAAAAGTGCTTCATGAAAAACTAAAAAGCATCCTTAACAATTCATATCCATCCCATCAATTTGAAATTATTATTGGCACCGACGCCTGTACTGATAATACGAACAGCATCATTGATGATTGGAAACATAAAGCACCTGTAAGGCATTATCCTTTTGATGAACGGACCGGTAAAGCTGGCATCATAAACCTTATGGTTGAAAAAGCCCGTGGCGATATTTTGATTATGACCGATGCCAATGTATATTTTGATAAAAATCTGATGGTTAATCTGGTCCGGCATTTCAAGGATCCAGATATCGAGCTTGTAGGTGCAAATATTATAAACACAAACATTAAAGCTGATGGCATCTCCTATCAGGAACGCACATACCTTCTCAACGAAAACAAAATAAAATACCGCGAAGGTGTATTATGGGGAGCTATGATTGGCGCATTTGGTGGCTGTTACGCCATTCGAAAATCAGCCTACTCGCCTGTTCCACGGACATTTTTTATGGATGATTTTTACATCACCATGAAAGTTCTTGAAGCAGATAAAAAAGCCATTCTTGATTTAGATGCACAATGCAGGGAAGACATATCAAACATCATATATGAGGAGTTCAGACGAAAAATCAGAATTTCCATAGGGAATTATCAGAACCTGTCGGTATTCTGGAAAAAACTGAACAATCCGTTCACAGGTAGAGGATTTGCTTTTCTATCCCATAAAGTTATCCGGTGGGTAACACCATTTTTACTCTTGGCAGCATTTCTATCTTCTGGCCTGCTTGCCCTGCAGGATTCAGCATATCTGATGCTGTTTCTCTTTCAATTATTTTTAATGATTATGCCATTTACTGATTTTTGTCTAAGGATATTTAACATACATAGTGTAATTTTGCGTTTCATTACACATTTTTACTCAATGAACCTAGCCCTGCTTATAGGTTTTTTTAAATTTCAGAAGGGAGTTACATCAAATGTCTGGGAACCAACAAAGCGATTTCAGTAAAGAATTAAATACCATTGAGGAAGCCATAGATGATATCCGCCAGGGGAAAATCATAATTGTGGTGGATGATGAAGACAGAGAAAACGAGGGTGATTTTATTGCTGCTGCCGAACTCATCACACCCGAGATAGTAAACTTTATGGCTACTCATGGACGTGGTTTGATTTGTGCTGCCATTCCTGAATATCGCTGTGAAGAGCTTGAACTGGAGTTGATGGTTGGCAAAAACACCTCCCTTCATGCTACCCCTTTTACTGTTTCCGTTGATTTAATCGGTCATGGATGTACCACCGGAATATCTGCCAGCGACAGGGCAAAAACAATCAATGCCCTGGTTGATGCCAACACACGCCCTGAGGATCTTGCCCGCCCCGGTCATATATTCCCGCTTAAAGCAAAAAACAAAGGCATATTGCGAAGGGCTGGACATACCGAAGCTGCGCTTGACCTTGCCCGACTGGCAAATCTCAAACCAGGAGGTGCTTTGGTTGAGATTATGAACGAAGATGGGTCCATGGCCCGCTTGCCGGAACTCTTAGAAATTGCAAAAAAGTTTGACCTCAAGATCATAACCATAAAAGACCTGATTGCTTACAGGCTACAATCTGAAAGCCTGGTAAAAAAAGGGGTTAAAATCAAGCTGCCTACTGAATACGGAGATTTTGAACTTATCCCCTTTATTCAGAAATCAAACGGACTGGAGCATATAGCCCTCATAAAAGGTGAGTGGTCAAGAACCGACCCGGTGCTGGTAAGGGTGCATTCATCCTGCATCACCGGTGATATCTTTGGGTCATACCGGTGTGATTGCGGCCCTCAGTTGCACGAAGCCATGCGTAGGGTAGAAAAAGAAGGTAAAGGAGTGATTCTTTATATGAATCAGGAAGGCAGGGGCATCGGATTGTTTAATAAAATAAAAGCATACAAACTTCAGGAAGAAGGACTCGACACCATCGAAGCCAATATAAGGCTGGGATTCGAAGAGGATGAACGGGATTATGGCGTGGGGGCCAGCATTTTGCGTGAGCTAAACCTTGGTAAAATCCGTTTGCTGACAAATAACCCTGTTAAAAGGGCCGGACTTGAAGGGTATGGAATTGAGATTATTGAAAATATACCGATTGAAATTACACCCAATGAACACAACGAGTTTTATTTGCGTACCAAACGCGATAAGATGGGGCACTTTCTGGATATAGACCTATTTAATAAGGAACAATAATACCAAAAAAACTATGGAAAAATCAGATCTTCGCATTGTCTACATGGGAACACCTGATTTTGCAGTCCCCCCGCTTCAGAAACTTGTGGAAGAAGGATATCAGGTTGTTGGTGTGGTCACCGCGCCGGATAAGCCTGCCGGAAGGGGGCAAAAACTACAATCTTCAGCAGTGAAGGTTTTTGCCGAATCAAAAAATATACCGGTACTTCAACCAGAAAAATTGAAAAATCCGGATTTCATTGATCAGTTGAAAAAGCTGGATGCAAATTTACAAATTGTGGTTGCCTTCAGAATGTTGCCGGAAATTGTCTGGAGCATGCCCGGGCTGGGCACCTTTAATCTGCATGCTTCCCTGCTGCCTCAATACCGCGGTGCAGCTCCTATCAATTGGGCCATAATTAACGGAGAGAAAAAAACCGGAGTAACCACTTTTTTCATTCAACATGAAATTGATACCGGAAATATTCTCTTGCAAGAAGCAATAGACATTGAACCGGACGAAACTGCAGGAAGCCTGCACGACAAACTAATGTTTCTCGGGGCAAAAGTGGTTTTGAAAACTGTAGAAGGCATCCAAAACCAATCACTTAAGCCTGTTCACCAGGATGAATTGATCAAAGAGGGGGAATCACTCAGACCTGCTCCAAAAATTTTTAAGGATGACTGCAAAATTAACTGGAATCAACCGGTTGCAAATGTTTATAACTTTATAAGAGGATTAAGCCCTTACCCGGCGGCACATAGCGTGTTTTTAGATGAAAACAATGAAGAAACCCTGGTAAAGGTGTTTTTATGTACAAAAAAAGAACTGAATCAAAAAAACAATGCCTCGGGAAGCATCAGCTCAGATGGTAAAACCTTTTTGACCGTTGCATGCCAGAATGGTATAATTTCAATTAAAAGCATTCAGCAGGCCGGAAAAAAGAAAATGGGAATTCAGGATTTTTTAAGGGGAATAGCAGGCCGAAAGCAATTCACTAAGGCGATGTAGTTTTTTTGTTCCCTGATGCATTCATGTATTTTTCAGGCTATAAAGGCCTTTAAATGAAAAAAAGCAGGTGGCCCTAGCATTACCACCTACTTCTTCTTACTGGATTCAAAAACTCGCCTCTGTTTCAGGGGCGATTCTTAAAGTGCGATATATTTTAAGGAATGTGTTGATTTTAATTTTATGAAACAATATCCTTTTAAGAACTTTTACGATACAAAGAAAGCAGAAAGATATACACCAATCAATCCCTGAATTCGGGTATTTTTTTATCATTATGGAAATAAAACAGGCTAAATCAGCTTAAAACTTCCCTGAATAATAAAAAAGATGAATGAAAAAACATCAAAAATGGTTTTATGGTAAATGTGGATGGAAAAAGGGGGCAATTTAAAGACGAGCCCCTACGAAATACCTCATTTTTTAAACCAGTATCCTTCCATATCCAAAAAATGTTGTAGGGCCAGTTCAGCAACATCATCAGGTTCAAGATTGTATTTCTCAGCAAAAAGCTTTATTCTTTTTTGTGTTTCGGCGGAAATGGTCAACGCATTTTTCAACTCATTGGTCTCCCGTTCTTCAGATGGTGGATCCTCTTTTATGTTTTTTGTATTGGCAAGCATTGCCTTTTGAAAATCATCAACATTTTTTTTACTTTTTGCCATATCTGCGTACAATTTCGTTTGCAAATTGTTTATAATCTTCTGCCCCTCTGCTTTTTGGAGCATAATTGAATATCGATTGACCAAAGGCTGCGGATTCCATCAATGAAATATCCTGACGGATCATAGTATCAAATAACCGGTTTTTAAGTTTTTCGCTGGAGCTGATACTTGACAGCACAGCCTGACTGAATTTTGTTTTCTGAGCCTGACGCACAATTAGTATCCCGGCCAAGTCTAAATCAGGATTTAAGCGGTTTTTTACTTTATCCGAGATATCAATAATATTATCAAGTCCGATAAAAGCAAAGTTTTCAGCCTGCATGGGCACAATAAAATAATCGGCCGCAACAAGTGAATTTGTTGAATAGATCCCCAGGTTGGGGGCACAATCAATTAGGATATAATCATATTCACTTTTTACCTCATCCAGGCACTCTTTAAGTAAATATTCACGTCCCGGTTCATTATTCACCTGATATTCATATTCAAGTATTTTTGGTGAACCCGGGGCAAGGGATAGTTTTTCACGTTTTATCACCACCTCTCTGAATGGTTTGTTCTTCACCAGGGCATCACCAATATGGGCAGGCACTCCGTTTACTCCCAGCGAACTGCTAAGATTGCTTTGTGCATCAAGATCTATGAGCAGCACCTTATTCTTTTTTCTCGCCAGGGCAGCACCCAGGTTCAGGGTGGTAGTAGTTTTACCTGTACCTCCCTTGTTATTTATAATTGTGAAAACTATGGCCATATTGCTGCATCTTTTTTTTAGTATCTGTTCCGGAATTGCCTTTTATACGGTATGATACTTTAATACGTTGCAGGTTAAAGATATAAACATTTGATAAATACGCAGGTATTTCGAGCAAAGAAAATTAAATGATTTATAATCGTCTGATAAATGAAAAAACCCCGGAGCAGAACTCCGGGGTCAAAAAACCCTAAAAATTTAACCTAAAATTAAGCGAGAATCCTGAAAAATTCCAGCCTGCAAGATTAAACTTACACTAATTAAACGTGTAACTAATTATGAATGTTTCACAATAACATAAAAAAATTACGTAGTGTATAAATGTTGTTGATTATCAAAATTTTAGAGACGCCCCACAGAGGTAGTTTATCCCGGCCTGGGGAAAGTACCCAAGAGATCCTGTCCAATGCACCGCACCATAAGAACTGTATTGTTCGTCAGTAAGGTTATGCACATTAAAAAACAGGTCGATAATCCCTGCTTTGTTCCAGGCGATGCTATAATTCATTTTAAAATCCAACAGTGTATAAGCAGGCAATTGTAATTCTTCTGATTCGGTATTATCCACATACTGCGATCCAACATGTTTTAGATAAAATCCAGCCTGAAGGTTTTCGAAGGGAGTAAAAATCACCTGGGCACTTCCTATCACTGAAGGAGAATAAGATAAGGTCATGTCTTTATGATCGACGAATGTTGAATCTCCTGACAAAAACTCTTTATAGGATGTTTTGTTGGTACTCAATGTAACACTTGCCCCTGCCTCCAAAAAACTTAACGGCTTATGGCTTGCAATAATTTCAATGCCCCTGCGATAGCTTTCACCCACGTTTTTACGGATTGGCGTACCCACATCATTTAGTTTTCCTGTCATTACAAGCTGATTATAATATTGCATATTGTAACCCACTATTTCAACCGCTGTTTGATCAAAATTAGCTTTATACCCTATTTCCAGATTCTGGAGTTGTTCCGGTTTCGGCTCAATGTTGCCCGGAGCATCAAGAAAATCGCTCCGGTTAGGCTCCCGATGTGCTAAGGCGTATGATGTGTACACACTCATGGCATCATCTATTTGATACATCAGGCCACCCTTTGGGTTCAGGAAAGTATAAGCCTTATCAATATCAATGATGCGATCGCCATCTGTCCATTCCCTGTCAAGACCGTCAGCTGTATAATTAATGTTTCGAACCTGAAAATCGGCATACACATTTAATCCGGGTATAATGTCGTAAGTGACCTTCAGAAAACTGTTAAAATCACTTTTTTCAGACTCGTTATTGTAAAATTCGTGTCCAGGCAGGCTGTTACTTGCATAACGTGCCCAAACTATTTCACCAAAGTGTTTTGCATCGGTATACAGACTATATGCTCCGCCCAAAATTGCTTCAAGCCGGTTATTGGCATATTTCAGCGACCAGGTAGCGCCATAATAATCATTATCGAGCCATAAACGGCGTATAACATCACTATAGGTTACTGAATCATGGTAGAAATATTCATATTCACCAGGATCTACCTCGGTTGAATCGTATCCGAAATACAAGGGCTCCAGATCATAGAACTCCATGGGATAGTACATGAGAAATTCTTCCTGCATGTATTCTTCGTAATATCCTCTACCATAGGTATAGTGAAGGGCCGTGTTAAATGTTAAGTTTGAATTAATTTCCTGCACCCAGTGAAGTTGAAAGTGATCCTGATCGTAGTGATCAATGAAATTATCATAATATCCTTTAATGGACCAGTCATTATTATAGATAATTCCCGCCGGGTTGAATGTCCTTCCGTACATTTCCATTTCCTCTTCTGTAACGCTGTACCAGGCCTGGTAGGTTTCTTCGCGACCGCCGAAAGCCAGTGCTTTTATGATGGTATTCTCGCTATAGTACCCCCCCTGTACAAAATAGGATTTAAGGTCGGACCAGGCCCGGTCACGGTATCCATCAGAAGTAATCAGGGAATACTTTCCTTCCAGAAACCAATGATCGTTTATTAAGCCGGTACCTGCACCCACTGAATTTTTAAAGGTATTGAAAGATCCTGCCGATGAATTGAGTTCAGCGTATGGTGTCATGGAAATATTATTTGTCCCCAGGTTGATAGACCCACCAAAAGCCCCTGAACCATTGGTGGAAGATCCCACACCACGCTGAATCTGAATGCCCTCGGTTGAGCCGGCAATATCCGGAATATCAACCCAGAACACGCCATGCGATTCAGCATCATTCAGCGGTACACCATTTATGGTAACATTGATTTGTCGCGAATCAACCCCACGGATACGCATACTGGTATACCCTATACCGGTCCCTCCATCGGACGACACAACAACCGACGGCTGCATACTAAGTAAATATGGCACATCCTTACCCAGATTATTTTTTTTAATTTCTTCCTCAGCAACAAAGGAATGAGTTGTAGGTGTTTTTTCACCTGCCCGTACAGCTGATACAACAGTTTCTTCAGCTACATAATCTCTATCTTCCAGCGTAATATCGATGGATTTATCAGTATATAAATCAATTACCTGACTATGTTCAACATAGCCAATGTAAGAGACGGTAAGCTTATACCCTCCTTCTTTAATCTCTTCGATAATATACTCCCCGGCCAAATTGGTGGCTGTTCCATAGTCTGTTTGGGTGAGATAAACACTTGCCCCAATCAGGGGTTCTCCATTGCTGTTGGTAACTCTTCCACGCAGGCTTACCTGCGAATAGCCTAATAAAACACATCCCATGCTGGCGATGCATAATAAAAACAACCGCTTCATAAAAAAATACATTAAGTGATACAAAATACCAGCAATGATTTTCATTGCCTCTGCTCCCTTCGCCGGAATTACCCGGATCAGGTTCTAAGGGTATGATCTCAGCCCGAACTTATTCCTGCCAATGACAGAATAGGGCACCCCCTTAGAGAACTGGTGCAAAGATATGACAAATAAAACCAGTTTTCCAAAAAAACAACAGGAATCACTGATTGCAATTTTTACAATCAACTATAACAGCCTGATTTGGAAACTAAAAAACTGCCAGTATATTTATACTGACAGTTTCAAATATGATTTAAGACGATAGTAAGAATTGGCTTATTCTTCCACTTCCAAAACGTCTTTAATGGCCTTTTTAAACGAATCTTTTGGCAGAGCGCCCATAGCCATTTGTGGCTGACCTACTTTCGGAACAAAAAGCAGGGATGGAATACTCTGAATACCAAACATACCAGCAAGTTCCTGCTGTTCTTCAGTGTTCACTTTATAAATATCCAGCTTATCGCCGTATTCCTGTGAAAGCTCTTCCAGGATAGGAGCAACCATCTTACAAGGTGCACACCAGTCTGCATAAAAATCAATCATACATGGTCTTTCACCTTCAAATTTCCAATCTTTATTTTGTTCAAAATTGAAAACTTTTTCTTTAAATGTTTCTTTTGTTAAATGTTCAATCATTCTTTCTGTCTTTTAATATGTTGTACTTTAAAAAATATTATAATCATTGTTCAATTATATGGTTTCAAACTTTGTACCACGTTATGTTTTTGACGAATGTGCAGGATATTCTTAACTTATTGTAAATTTGTCATCGTATAAACTAACATATTGTCATATTTATATATGAATATTTTTAGTAAAGATAAGATTTTTAACATAATCTCAGATATAGTAACAAGGGAAAATCTGGATTGTTATGTGATTGGTGGTTATGTGCGGGACCTGGTTCTCGAACGCGAATCAAAAGACATTGATATTGTAGTGATTGGAAGCGGTATCAACCTCGCCCGGAAGGTAGCGCGTGTCCTTGGCCCCAAAGTACGGGTAAATATTTTCAAAAATTTTGGTACAGCAATGTTGCGCTATCATGAGCATGAAATAGAATTTGTTGGGGCCCGTAAAGAATCCTATCGCCGGGAGTCCCGGAAGCCGATTGTAGAAAATGGCACGCTTGAAGACGACCAGAATCGCAGGGATTTTACGATTAATGCTTTGGCAATCAGTTTGAATAAAAATGACTCCCAGCAAATCATTGACCCGTTTGGAGGTTTAAATGATCTTAAAAACAAGACCATACGTACCCCAATGGAACCAGATACAACGTTTTCAGATGATCCGTTGAGAATGATCCGGGGAATCCGCTTCGCCACCCAATTAAAATTTAAGCTGTCTGATGACACATTTGAGGCTATGCTGCGCAATAAAGCACGCATGCAAATCATTTCTGCTGAAAGAATCAGTGACGAATTAAATAAGATTGTTATGGCCGAAAAGCCATCCATCGGATTTAAATTATTGGAAGAAACAGGAATCTTAAAAATTATTTTCCCTGAATTTGACAAACTTAAAGGTGTTGAAACTGTCCAGGGTAAGCAACATAAGGATACCTTTCTCCACACCTTACAGGTTCTGGATAAAATCGCAATAAAAACCGATAATCTCTGGTTACGCTGGGCCGCCATCCTGCATGACATAGGCAAGCCACGAACAAAAAAATTTTTTCCCGAACAGGGCTGGACATTTCATGGACATGATTTCATCGGAAGTAAAATGGTAAAAGGCATTTTCACCCGGTTGAAACTTCCGTTAAATGATAAAATGAAGTATGTACAAAAGCTGGTGCAGTTGCACCTGCGCCCCATAGCCCTGGTCCAGGAAGAGGTTACCGATTCGGCCGTGCGACGCCTGTTGTTCGATGCCGGTGATGATATTGATGATTTGATGACCCTCTGCGAGGCTGACATTACTTCAAAAAACGAGGCTAAAGTAAAGCAGTTCCTTAAAAACTTTGCCCTTGTAAGACAGAAACTGGTTGAAATAGAAGAAAAAGACCGTGTCCGGAATTTCCAACCCCCCATTTCAGGGGATTTAATTATGGAAACTTATGGATTGCAACCTTGCCGTGAAGTGGGTATCATCAAGAATACCATTAAGGAAGCCATTCTTGATGGGGAAATTGAAAACGATTTTGAACAGGCCTATGCACTGATGGAGAAAAAAGCCGCTGAGTTGGGTTTGGAGAAGAAAAAGTAAAGGGTAAGCAGATTGCAGGTAACAGAAGGCAAACCTTTTAGCGTTCTTTGAACCTGGGAGTGTTTACAAT
>CAZZBU010000128.1:5305-10096 GCA_964652315.1 uncultured Bacteroidales bacterium | reverse complement strand
AAGTTTAGATAACAATTTATGAGTATATAACCGAAAGTAGCGGTTAATATTGTTACAAAGATCTTCTTATTTCGGTAGCAAAACATGAGGGCCTGCCTGCGGCAAACAGGTTCCATGGTTTTGGAATCACAAATGCTATTTTTAATGATGATAAATATTTGAAAAACAAATGTCTGATTATATTTTATACGAGTGAAAACAGCGGAACCGCTTCTATATGCCTGGTATATATAAGTTTGCCCTAATCAGCCGATACATGACCCCAGTTCTGCCCATGCCGTATGCGGTTAAGTTGTGTGTGGGTAATGCCAAATTCTTCGGCAAGTTTATAAAGCGGGGTATTGTTTTCGTTTAGTTTGGTTTTTAATTCCTTTACTTTCGATTCTGTGAGTTTTGAATTGGTAATCCTGCGTTTCCGGTTGCCTTTATAATCCGGGTTCTTCTTTAAATGAGCAAACATCCCTTCTTTAGTAACCCATTTCAGGTTGGAGAAGTGATTGTTCGATTTATTATAATCCAGGTGTATGACATGATCAAAATGAATATGCTCTTTTTCAATAAATGCTTCGGCTACCAATCGATGCAGTAATTTTGTAACCGGTCTGTCTAATTTAAAGGAATATGATTGATACCCACGAACTTTCGATGGGCTCAAAAACTTCCACTCACCGTTTTTTTTATTTATAGTCCGGATCCGCCCATAATTGGAAATTTCAAATACACGATGATTTCCGGCCTTCCTGCCAAAGTCAATTTTCCTCCACTCTTCATCCGTTGGTGATGCATTATTTAAAGTAGTCATAAAATAGATAAGGTTTATAGATAGATAGTTTTTATTCTGAGAAGTAACGTCATCATCAACATATTGCCCACCAATTTACAAAAAATAAAATATATAACGCAAGTATTTCTCAAGTTTTCAATCAAATAGCTGCAAAAAGAAAACGATAAAAATCATTTGATCACCGGGATATCCTTGTAAATTTGTAGGCTGAACAAAAAATACTATGGAAGAAGTAAAACACATACTCAATGAAGAAGCCAACGCAATAAAGAACATACCGGTAACCGATTCTTTTGGTAAAGCAATCGATATTATTTACGAGCATGTTCATGCCAGAGGAGGCAAACTCATTACCAGCGGTATGGGCAAAGCCGGTCAGATTGCCTTAAACATTGCTACCACATTCAGTTCCACCGGAACCCCGGCTGTGTTCCTGCACCCTAGTGAAGCCCAACATGGTGACCTGGGGGTGGTACAAAAGAATGACATCCTTTTTTTGATATCCAATTCCGGAAAAACAATGGAAATCATTGATTTAGTTAAACTAACAAATCAATTGGTACCAGGTATTCCACTTATTGTTATTACAGGTAACCCTGATGGGGCATTATGCACCATGGCTAATGTGGTTATTTTTACAGGAAATCCACCGGAAGTATGTCCGCTTGGGATGTCACCTACAACATCAACTACTACCATGACTGTAATCGGCGATGTATTGGTGGTTTTGATGATGAGACGCATTAATTTCTCCCATGCCGATTATGCCAAAAGGCATCATGGAGGTTACTTGGGAGAACGCTCCCGTACTGCATCATTAAAAGAAAAACTCCGGTAAATCATGGTATTTCAATTTTCTGACTTACAGAATGGATCTGATATCCGTGGTGTTGCCATGCCAGGCATACCCAATGAGGAAGTTAATCTGACCCCCACTGTTGTGGCACGCATTGCCAATGCATTTGCGCATTGGTTGGCAGATAAAACAAATACTTCCCTGGAACAAATCAGCATAGCAGTCGGACGCGATTCCCGAATCACCGGACCTGGTCTAATGCAAGCTACAGGAGCAGGCATACAGCACGCAGGAAGCCATGTGTTTGACACTGGCATGGCCTCTACTCCGGCCATGTTTATGTCCACCATCACCGAAGGGTACAATTACACCGGTGCTATCATGCTCACAGCTTCCCACCTACCTTTTAACCGGAACGGGATGAAGTTTTTTACACAAACCGGTGGCCTTGATAAATCAGATATCCGGGATATAATTGCCCGTGCCGAAGAAAGTGAAAACATCCCAATACCTGAAGACCTTGTCTTCGATAAAATTGATTTTTTATCTGTCTATGCCAATCAACTGGTTGCAACCATACGCCGTGAGGTAAAGGCTGAAGATTACAACCTCCCGCTTAAGGGGTTGAAAATCCTGGTAGATGCCGGCAACGGTGCCGGAGGTTTTTTTTCTTCTAAAGTGTTGGAGCCCCTGGGTGCCGAAACAACAGGCAGCCAGTTTCTTGAACCCGACGGTCATTTCCCAAACCACATTCCGAATCCGGAGGATAAAGCCGCCATGCAATCCATAAGCAAGGCTGTAATTGATAATCAGGCCGATCTGGGTATTATTTTCGATACCGATGTAGATCGGGCCGCCCTGGTGGATCATTCAGGCAATCCGATCAACCGGAATGCACTCATTGCTTTGCTCAGCGCCATTGTACTCGAAGAACATCCGGGCAGTACTGTAGTAACCGATTCAATTACCTCAGAGGGGTTAACAAAATTCATTGAAAAAGAATTGAAAGGAAAACACCTGCGCTTTAAAAGAGGATACAAAAACGTCATCAATAAAGGCATTGAATTGAATCAAAACGGAGAAGATTGTTTTCTGGCCATCGAAACATCCGGACACGGGGCATTAAAGGAAAACTATTTTCTGGATGATGGGGCATTTTTGGTTGCTAAAACACTTATAAAGCTGGGCAAGGAATGGAAAAAAGGCAATAAAAACATCAGTTCGCTGATTACCACGCTTGAAATGCCACAGGAGGATGAAGAGTTCAGGTTAAAAGTCAACGACCAGGATTTTGCCAACTATGGAGAAAAAATCATTGAAGGATTAAAACATTGGGCTGGAAAACAATCCGGATGGTCTGTACCACCGGTGAACCACGAAGGTATCAGGGTAAGCTGCCATAATAAGGGGCAGGATGGTTGGTTTTTATTACGTTTATCGCTACACGATCCGGTGTTGCCCCTGAACATAGAAAGTAACCAAAAAGATGGTGTTCGACGAATAATTCAACACCTTTATCAATTTTTGCAATCCTATGAAAAACTAGATATGAACCCTATTGTTAATTATATTGAAAACAAAGCTTAACAGGGAGATGAGAATATTTAAGGAAAATTGCATTGCCGTTATGGTTGATGTGCAGGAAAAGCTTTTACCTCATATGCACAATCATGAAGCACTTCTGGGAAAGATGGTTAAACTGGCAAAGGGTTTAAAAATGATTGAGGTGCCGTTGCTTGTAACCCAACAATATACCAAAGGACTCGGAAAAACCGTAGATGCGTTTACCGATGTACTTGGAGACTTCAATTATACCGAAAAGTTGACCTTTAGCTGCTATGGTGAGCCATCCTTTCTGCAAACTGTAAAAAGCCATTCCAGGGAATATATCATAATTTTTGGTATAGAATCCCATGTTTGCGTGCTTCAAACAGCACTTGATTTGATTGAACATGGATACATCCCGGTAGTAGTTGAAGACTGCGTATCATCCCGTAATCCCAAAGACATTGAAATTGCCATGAACCGTATCCGCCAGGAAGGAGGTATTGTATCCGGTTTTGAATCCATCCTTTTTGAACTCATCCAAACAGCAGAATACGAGCATTTCAAAACCATCTCAAAAATTGTAAAATAAACACTCCTGGTCCGAGGATAAACCCTTACTTTTGCAGTAAAAAACAGATGGTAAGAAAGGTATTTACACTTGGAGAGACAGTTCTGGATATTTTATTTCGTAATCATGAACCTTTTACAGCCAAAGCCGGCGGGTCATGCCTGAACAGTGCTGTTAGTCTGGGGCGTTTGGGTCTGGACGTTAATTTTATCAGTGAATACGGCCTGGATGAAGTCGGAAATTACATTGATAAATTCCTAAACAGCAACAACGTTGATACCAAACACGTTTACCGGTATTACGATGGCCAATCAGCACTGGCTCTTGCATTCCTGAATGAGAACAACGATGCCAGTTATGATTTTTATAAAATATTTCCAGAAAAACGGTTAGCCATCCCCACACCAGAGATTAAACAGAATGACATCCTTCTGTTCGGGTCTTTTTTTGCCATCACCAAGGCAGTACGCTTTCAGTTGCTCTCCATATTAAAAGCAGCAAAAAAAAACAAGGCCATTGTAATCTATGACCCGAATTTCCGGAAAGGCCATTTGCATGAGCTAAAAGAATTGAAGCCATTGATTGTTGAAAACATGAAATATGCCGATATCATCCGGGCTTCCAATGAAGATTTTTCTCTGATTTTCGGTGCCAATAATGCTGATGAAGCCTATGAAGCCATCAACGATAAACATAAAGCCCTGGTGTATACGGCCAATAAAAATGGGGTATTTTTACGCACCAAAAGGCACAAAACTACCTTTAAAGTCCCGCAAATAGACCCCATAAGTACCATTGGTGCAGGCGATAATTTCAATGCGGGCATCATTTATTCCCTCATGAAAAAAAACACCGGGTTAAAATCCATTGAAAAACTTCAAACAGAAGAATGGGAATTCATCGTTAACACCGGAATAGAATTTGCTACACAAACCTGCCTGAGCTACGAAAACTATCTTTCTGAGGAATTTGCCAGGGAGTTTGGGAAGAGGTAGGTAGTAAGAAGAAGAGGTGAGAAAACGGCAAACGGTACATGGTTAACAGTTTAAGTTAAAAATAACCGGAAGATATTAAAGATCTAAAAATCAAAATTAA
>CAZZBU010000128.1:0-5205 GCA_964652315.1 uncultured Bacteroidales bacterium | reverse complement strand
ATCAACTAATTGCTAGGAACCTACTATCATCACCAACACCCCGATTAAAATACCCAGCAATATCATGCCCTTATGCAGGATGTTTTTTTCGCGGAACAGAACAGCCCCGATTGAGAAAGAAAACAAAACGCTGCTGCGGCGGATGGCAGAAATGACGGCAATCAAGGCATCGGGCTTGCTTAGGGCCAGGAAATACACAAAGTCTGCAGTGGTTAGAAAAACCCCAATCAACACAATGCTCCAACGCCAGTTGAAGGGAAAGCGCTTACGGCGGGGATACCAGGTTAGCATCATCACCGGAAACAAGTACACCACCAGATAAACCGAGAACCAGGCTTGCATCACAATGCGATCAAAGCGCTGAATCAGGTATTTGTCAAACAGGCTGGAGGCCGCTCCCAGAATGGTAGCCACAATGATGAACAGGATCCATTTGTTGCGCCGGAAAGAGATGCCTTCTTTTTGTCCGGCAAAAGTAAACCGATAAAAAAAGAACAGGGTAATGACCAATCCTACCCATTGCCAGAGGTTGAGTTGTTCATTAAATATCAGCAGGGCGCCCACCAGCGTCCACATCGGTCCGGTGGAGCGTATAGGCGTAACGATGGTTATGGGCAGGTGGCGCAGGGCAAAATAGGCAAATATCCACGAAGTGCCCACCAACACGGATTTAATAAAATAATGCAGGTGTTCGTTTAGAGGTCGGTGAAGCAGTTGTACTGCAGCATCGCCAATCATAAGAGGGGCTTTGAGATTAACCAAAAACACGGGCAAAAACAACAGGGAACTGACCAGGGTAGCAAAAAAAAGCACCGGAATAACAGCATTATCACGCAGTGAAAACTTTTTAACGACATCATAAAGTCCCAGAAAAAGCGAGGATGCCAGCGCAAGAACAGACCAAATCATAAGCTATTGTCAGATTAAAGGAGCGTTTTTCAGTAAGTAGGTTTCTGCTTCCACGCTCCACAGTCCGTTTGATTTATCAATAATGACAGCCAATTCCCGGAATAAAGTATTTTCAACGCCTAGTTTTTTAAAATCGTCAATGGCCACTAAGTCAAGGGAAATATTGGTATATATGAGTTTTTTTCCGCCTGGAATATCTGGTAAGTGTTTGGTAGTATCAATCACAGCATCCAGTCCACCGATGTGCGTCACCATAGTAGCCGGGTTAATTTTTCCTTCTGACATCAGTTGCAGGGATTCCACCATATCGTCTGTATTTCCCCCACTGGTGCCCACAATATGGGTAGCCCCGTAGTGTACATTATAAAAATTGAGTTTAGCCGTGAACTCAGGATTTGTGGGGCCTGCAAAAAAATTAAGACAGCCATCACGGGCCAGCAGCCTGTCGCCCTGCTCGATTACCTGTTTTACCGGAGCAAACACAAACACATCATCAAAGCCATTGGCTTTGGTCAGAGAGCGCATGTGATCCTCACAATTTTCACAGGTGTTCGGGTTGATATAATGAAGGGCAACCCCCTGCTCAGCAGCAAACTCTATGGAATAAAGCTTTGCAGCCCTGTTAAGCCTTTCCTGGTCAATGTCGGTTACCACCAGGAGGCCGGGTTTTCGGTCACAATTCAGGGCATAATCGATGGCTCCCAAACCCATTGGCCCAACGCCTGCCAGAATAGCCATATCGCTACCTTCTTTTATACCCATTTCATGGTTGTACGAACCAGGTGTTGTGTGATAGCTGGCATGAAAAGCACCCACTATGCACGACATGGGCTCGCTCAATGATGCCGGAAAAAAGCCATCACCGGTATAGGACAGCAGGCAGTCCATTTCCATCACTTCATTTGGGATGATGACATAAGTAGCATCGCCTCCAACATAAGGATACGAATATCCCGGGGCATCCAGGCTGCCTTTATAATTCAGTGCTGGCTGGATAGAAAATTTTTGCCCGGCCTGAAACTTATTTTGCCATTTTTTACCTACTTTTTCAATGGTGCCACTGAACTCATGACCAATGATGGTAGGGTTTACATGAATATCATCCGGTACCCTTTTATGATCGGCTCCTTGTTTGGTGGCTTTGTATGACGACATGCAGAGGCTGTCGGATATCACATGGGCCAGAATTTCATTATCTTTCAATTCGGGCAAATCAAATTCATCCAACCGCAAATCATCCTTACCATATAAGCGTACTGCTTTTGTCTTCATATTTCAGGTTAAGTTACATGCTATCCTGACAGCATTTTCAGCGAATTAATCAGCCCAATGCGCTTTTCAACAAATCCAATGCTTCATCGCTGTTTTTTTCTTCGGTGAGATCAAACACCGAAATGGTATTGCCGTTAAAATCCACATCCATATTTTCGAGAATTTTTGCCGTTATGTTGGCTCCAAATGCATCAATAAGGGCTTTACCGAACTTATAATCTGAAGGAGTCATTTCATTTTCCCCTGAAAAATCAGAATTATACCGGATCAATTCAACCAGTCCTTCCACTGGACCTGCTGAAAGATGGACCCCATTCCAACTTCCGTTGACTGCAGGAATGCCGTAGTAGTCCATTTTATCAAGAAATGTCCGCCGGAGGCTTCCTTCGATGGCACTTGCCGGATTGGTTGCCCCAATAAAATCATGACGTGCAGCCCGCCAATCAGTATCGCCCACCAGCGTAAAGGTAACAATGCTTCTTCCGGGCCTGGTAAAATGTTCCAGTTGACGGGGGTGAAAACCGTTAACAATAAATACCTCTTCACTATCAAATGAAAAACGGGCTACATAAGTACCCCCGGCCATTTTTTTAAAATCGCTGTTTTGCCAAAGATAGTCAAGTGCTTCTGCTGAAAATGCGGGATAAGCTTTTAAAAACTCAAGGCTGCCAAGCACATTGGCTTCATCTGTCGGTTTTCCAAAGGTATCCTTAAAAATATCTTTAGCCTGATCACTCAATGCTTTCTTTGCATTTGAGGATAATCTATTTATAACACCATAATGTTTGGCTATCAAACCATGTTCTTCCAAATAGTTTGCAGGTAAAACCTGAATATTCTTGATCGAAAGCCCGAATGCCTCAATTTTGTCAAAGACAAGCTGTAATATTTCGTCCAGTTTGATGGATTCATCTTCAAGAGTAAGCTCAGGTTTTACAAAAAATAAAAATTCATTCGCCCCGGATACTGAATTGTCTGAGAACAATTCTGTTTTTACAGCACCTTTTTTTTGGGCCAGCTTTACATTTTCAAGAATAGATTTGATCCTTTTTTCCATAATATTTATTTCAATTTCGACGTTTAGGACGCTCAAAGTAAGATAAAAAATATGATTCACTAAATAATTTTTATCGGATGTAAAAAATCATCGTTCTAAATAAGGTTCAAACATGATAAAAATCAATTATTTACAAAAAAAGACATCACACTCACTGCATTAAAACTGCTTAATATGATATTTTCCATATAGTTTCTTATAAATTTGCCAGCTTTATTTGTAAGAGAATTATGGTATAACATTTGAATTTAACAAAAATGAGTAAGAATCTATCCTATGAAAAAGGCTCAACAGATGAACCTTTATTAGAGGAAACCATTGGCCGGAATTTACGCAAAACAGTTGAAAAATATCCGGATTCAGAGGCGTTGGTTGTTAAGTCGCAGCAAGTACGGTTAACTTACAAGAAGTTTTATGCCCTGGTTGAAGATGCAGCCAAAGGACTGTTGGCCATGGGTACAAAAAAAGGCGATCGGGTTGGTATATGGTCGGCTAATCGTTATGAATGGGTGATTCTGCAGTATGCCACAGCCCTTACAGGTGCCATTCTGGTCAATATCAATCCGGCCTACCGTTCTACCGAGCTGCGCTATGCACTGCACCAGTCCGGCATCCGTTTTCTTTTTATGGCGAAAAATTTCAGAAAGACTGATTATATTGAAATTCTTAACAAGGTGAAAAATGATTGTGAGAGCTTGGAAAAATCCATCGTCATCGATCAGGAATGGGATGGTTTTTTAAAGGATGGTTCTCGTATTTCGGACGAAGAACTGGAAGCTGTTTCATCATCGCTTGACCGCCATGATGCCATAAACATTCAATACACAAGTGGTACTACGGGATATCCCAAAGGAGCAACGCTCACACACCATAACATATTGAACAACGGATATTTTATTGGAGAACGGCTTGGCTACAGCCAGAATGACAGGGTTTGTATACCGGTACCTTTCTATCATTGCTTTGGCATGGTGTTGGGTAACCTGGCCTGCACCACCCATGGAAGTTGCATGGTAATTCCGGGTGAAGCTTTTGATCCGGAGCTCGTCATGCAAACGGTCGGGGAAGAAAAGTGCACATCCCTGTATGGCGTACCTATGATGTTTATTGCTGAATTGAACCACCCAAATTTCAGCAAATATGATTTCTCAAGCTTGCGAACAGGCATCATGGCCGGTTCTTCCTGCCCGGAAACCGCCATGAAGCAGGTACAAAAAGACATGAACATGCATGAAGTAAGCATCTGTTATGGCATGACGGAGACCAGCCCGGTTTCCACACAGACCTTTCTGAATGATCCTTTGGATAAAAGGGTAAGCACAGTGGGTAAAGTACACCCTCATATTGAAATAAAAATCATTGATCCTGAAACCAAAGAAATACTCCCTCGCAACGAGCGTGGTGAATTGTGTACCCGCGGATATTCTGTAATGAAAGGATACTGGAACAATGAAGAAGCCAGCCTGGGTGCGATACAGGATGGATGGATGCACACAGGTGATTTGGCTGAGATGGATGATGACGGTTATGTGAAAATTGTAGGAAGGATAAAAGACATGATCATCCGCGGTGGAGAAAACATCTCACCATTTGAAATTGAAGAATATATACAAACCCATGATGCGATTGAGAGCGTCCAGGTAATCGGTGTACCCGATTTTAAATACGGGGAAGAAGTCATGGCCTGGGTGAAACTAAAAAACGGAGATAAAATAGCAGAAGAAGATCTGTATAACTACTGCAAAGGACAAATAGCAACCTTTAAGATACCGAAATACTGGAAGTTTGTGAATGAATTTCCCACTACTGTAACCGGTAAAATCCGTAAAGTAGAGATGCGGGAGATATCAAGCCGTGAATTGGATTTGCATGGCAGATAAAAAAAAGGCTGAAAATCTTTCAGCCTTTTTTTGTGAACTAGGGAGGAGTCGAACCCCCAACCTCCTGATCCGTAGTCAGACGCTCTA
>CAZZBU010000127.1:0-10209 GCA_964652315.1 uncultured Bacteroidales bacterium | reverse complement strand
AAAGCAGTTGGCAGTGAGGCATTATCAGATGTATTGCGGGATTTTAAAAAATTCACATCGAAAAGATTAGTCGAACAGGTTATTGAAGAGGCGGAAAGCCGCAGGGAATGGATGCTACCATTTTTCAAAAAAGAAGCAGACAGGATAAAAAGGAATAAATATTACAAAGTATGGCAAGACGGAAACCAGCCAAAAGAAATTTTTAGCAATAAATTTTTCTACGAAAAGCTGAATTATATTCATCAGAATCCTGTAAAGGAGTTGATAGTAGAAAAACCGGAAGATTATTTGTTCAGCTCGGCGAGGAATTATGCAGGGTTGGATTCATACCTTGATGTAGTTTTGGAAACACAGCAACAGATTACATACTGATGAACACCACGCGTTACAAACGCGCGGTAGCGGAGCAATTGTGGATAAATCGTTTTTCCCAATACCAAAGTTTAAAGGGGCAGATCCGAAATATCCTTTTGCAATCCGAATTGGTGGGCTTCAATACGGTAAATCCTCAGATATAGCCACGTTTTATTTTAAAACATATAATGCTTTAATGAGGTGGGGCAATTTCATAAGAGATCCTATGACTTATTACAAAACTTTTTAGCTATGAAGATATTTATATTATTAATATATGGTTTTATTCAAATGCTACTTATGGCTAAATGCTACCCCCAAAATATAAGTGGTAACTGGTATTTTTTTGAGAAAGATTCATTATATATAGAAGCCTATATCAACGATAGTTTATTGACTTTAAACCACCCTTTGGCGGGATTGGCGACAAACCTATATATCGAGAAAAGCGAATCAATTATATTATTTGACAAACAAATACCAGTAGACACAATTAAAATATTAAAACACCAGACTGATAGTATTGTACTTTTAGCAAGATTGGATACAATTAAATTATATAAAATCTATGAGATAGATAACTTTCATGATATAAAATTTCATGAGGAGAAGAGGATGCAAGAGTTTATAGATAAATATAATAAAAGGTTGAAGTCACATTCTAATTACTGAAACAGAAATAAAGCAATAGTCTCGGCTAAATGTGCTTGGATAAACAACCTCCCGATGTTCGTAGTTTGTCGGAATTACTATTAACAAAACATCAAAGCGGTTGGGCGTAACATCCGTTACGTCCTATTTATAACTGTAGCATATGCTACAATGAAGAAGATGTTTATTCGAGTGCTAAAGCTAACGCTGGAGAGGATTGTATATGGGATGTAAATGTATTAACCTTGCCATGGATTACTTATTAAGCAAATACCTTACGTCAGGCAGCGAAACTTGTCCGACTTTTGGCGGATGCTGCCGGAAAGATGAAATCGTAGCAGATGCTCATAGCCGTCAGATTAAAAAGGGATAAAGAAGACCCACCGGGCTTTCAGCCCTTTTTCATATTCAATTTTTCTAATACCCAGCCCTGCGCTACGCTTCGGACTGGGCTGATACCGGGTCGGCCCTGTCTGCCGTCAGGCAGGCCGTTGGGCCTTTCCTCAAACAAAAAAATAGTACCATTGAGAATTTATAGTTTTTCAAAAACCGAACGTAAATTCAATATTGGAATAAAAAGTCCCAAAGGGACGTCCAGGTAATAGCATAGGGCGTGGCAGCGATAGCTGTCTAAGCCCTATGAAAATGGAATCACAATATTGCACAGAGGGCTGCCCGCGTGGCGCCGCAGCTTTAGCGGAGGCACAAGGCCTGTATGGATAATAAAATGTAGAAAATATTAGCCTCGGCGGCTATGAGCAGATGCTACGATTAACGGGGGGCAGAACAGGTCATTGATCTGAAAACTATGATTGGATGGTACGATTAACCAAGTTTTAAATGCACTAAATTATATTCTCCCGGAAATCGCTAAATTCGCGGCACCGGATCAAGTTTTATTTTTGTGGGAATAATTATTAAGCAAACAGTTCGCAGTACCATCTTCACCTATATTGGTGTGGGTATTGGTTTTATTACTACCGGTCTAATCTGGCCCAAGGTACTGAAGAGTGAAGAAATCGGAATTATTAATTTTCTACTGGCATATTCAGCCATTCTCGCTCAGTTTGCCGGACTTGGCATAGGTAGTGTGACCAACAGATTATTCCCATATTTCAGAAACCGGGAAACGAAACATAATGGTTTTCTTTCTTTATCCCTGCTTTTCATCTTTTCAGGTATAATACTCGTCAGCATTTACTACTTCATCTTCAGGCAACACATCATCCAGAATAACCTTGGTGATTCCAGACTAATCCCGGAATTTATTGATTACCTTATCCCTTTTACCATAGCCACGGTTGCCTTTATTCATTTGGAACATCTTACAAAGGTAATTTACAATGTTAGCCTGGCTGCATTTTCAAAAGAACTTCTGTTCAGAGTTTTAAATCTATTACTCATCCTTAGTCTGATATTTTTTAAGTATGATTTCAGAACGTTTTTCATTTTATATTTCATTGTCTATTGTATACCAGCCTTGATATTGACAATTAGCATTATACAAACCAGCGAGTATAATTTAAAATTCAATAAAAGCCTGTTTGATAAAACGTTGAGAAACGAAATCCTAAGCGTTAGCTTTTTTGGCTTTTTAGCGGGGTTAGGATCAATTGCCATTGCTAATGTAGATAAATTAATGATTAACAATTACCTGGGATTATCCGCAACAGGAATTTATTCCATCGCATACCTATTTGGAAATGTAATAACCATGCCCTCGCGTGCATTGGTGAAGATATCTACGCCGGTTGTGGCAGAAGCCTTAAAAAAAAATGATTTGCCTTTGGTTCAAAAAGTGTTTTATAAAAGCAGCATTAACCAATTTATTTTCGGTGGTGGATTATTTCTGTTGCTGTGGATGAATATCGACTTGTTGCTTTCCTTTCTTCCTTCAGAATATGCTTCAGGAAAATATGTTGTTCTGTTTATTTGCCTTACCGGTCTGGTCGAAATGATTACAGGAGTCAAAGGAATCATTATCGCCGTATCAAAATATTATAAATATCAATCAGTTCTGACAGTTATTTTACTTGTATTGCTGGTTTCTACTAATTTATTGCTTATCCCAAAATTTGGCATTACTGGTGCTGCTATTGGCTCCTTACTTTCAATGACTTTGTTTAATATGTTAAGAATTGGATTAATCTACAAGAAATTTAGAATTCACCCTTTTGGAAGGAAAACGTTATATGTAATCGCTTTGGTAATTATGTCACTTTTAATCTATTATTTCCTGTTTTCCGGTATTTCAAATCCGATTATGTTAGCTTTTCTCAATGTTGTTTTGATCATTTTAGTATTTTTTATACCGATGCTGTATTTTAAGATATCACCGGAATTTAGCACTCTTATTGAAGAATATTATAATAAGTACATAAAATCAAAATAACTTATTGGAGTACCTCTTTCAAAAAAAACAGAAACCTTAAGAAAACACCTTTAACAATATCAATCCTGTAAGTTTGTTTCAGCTTAAAATTAAAAGAAGATTTAAACGATGAAACCGATTCAATTCCAGCACCAACAAAATCAAAGCATTTAATTTTTTTTGCAGTTAAATCTTTCATGACTTCATACACCAACAATTGATTTACACCTTCTTTGATATAATCCGGATTGGCACCTGCCATTATATCATAGGCCATATTGTTATGGATGACTTCTACCCTGGAAGCTACAGGGATATTTTTAATCAACATAGTATATATTTTCAATTTGCCCTGCTTCCTCAATGCACCCAATACTTTGACCAGGGATGTATTATTGAGTTGGCTTTGAAACCGCTGTCGTTCAAAAGTCATATCCTGCAGGCTTAAAAAAATGTCAATATCAGATTCTGAATCACTGATCCTCACTCTAGGTTGAAGTTTTTGAGCTTTACGAATTTTGTTTTTTACCTCAGGATTAAAATTCGAAAAGAGATCCTTACTTGCAACAAGATAAGCTTGATACGTGTAATTTATTACTGTTTTAAACGAATTTTGTTGGTATCCGCGTAAATCAGATTCTTCCGGCCTTATAATAAAGGTAGCATTCTTGAAGTCATTCAGCACTTTTTTAACTATCAAAGTAACCAACTCATTTCGTATACTGGTTCGTTTTGATTCATACTTGGTCTCACTTTTAATTGTAATTACATTTTGAACGATACTGAAAGGATTAATTACAATATCAAAAACCAGGAAGCGTTTCACTGTTCCAAAAGCATATCCTGCGACTATCATATCATTATTATCCCTGCAAGCAACAATTTTAAGTTCTGCAGATAATCCATTACAAGCCTGGACTAAATAATCTGAATTATGAAAAGGCGTTCCGAATTCGCTGTTATCAACAAAAGCATCCCAGGCAGGGAATTCAGCTTTGTTAAGATATTCAACACGATATTTTTTGTTACTCATGATTTCTCCATAATAAAATCCGGAATCCAAAGATTACAAGTTTATATATTCTTCCTGTAAATGTAAAACCTGATGTTGTAATGCCTCTCATAGCTGTGACATTGGTTTTGCTGGTATCAATATATAATTTCCGGATATTAGCTTGAAATGCGATTTTAGTCAGTTTATTTATCAGATACTTGTACAATCCTTTTCCTCGATGTTCACTATTGGTATAGCATGAATAGATATATCCGGAGTTTGGAGGCTGCCTGAATACATGATTAACCAATTTCTTATGTGTCTCATTATTAATAGATAACCATCCGTACCCAATAATTTTTCCCTGAAATAATATCGCTAAGCCGCTATCTCCAGCATTCAAATACCTCATAAAGTATCTGTAGGCATCCGTATTTATAGTATAGTGTTGTTTTATTAAAGCATGATTCATTGGTGCAACAGTGTAATGGCTATTATGAAGAGGCATGCTTTCTATAACTGGCTCTGCCTTTTCATAAAGAAAAAAAACCTTAAGCCCATTGGCATTCTTGTTGAATCGAAATTTATTTCTTTGAATCCTGGTTTTAATCCAGTTCATTGATGCATATACTTATTAATTATCGAAAAACTTTCAAAAGACCTTTTTTTAAGCAGGGGAATTGAGGATTTCAACTTTTCTACATAAGCTTCTTTATTATTCCATAATTCGTCAAAGGTTGTTTTTAGTTGATTTAAATTATTGGGTTCACAAAGGCATTCAGGCACTCCGATTAAATCCACAAAACCTTTCAATTTTAATGGTTTTGGACCATTTCCATAATTCACAACAAGGGTAGGAATGTATTGAGAAAAACCCGAAACTGCGCCATGCAAACGTCCACTAACTAAAAAATCCAAATTGCTTATTATGGCTTTGGTATCCTTTGCCTCTAATATTTCTTCGAATAGAAAGAGCCTGTCTGATTTTAGTTCTACCTGTGCTTCTTCAAACAATTGCTTTGATATATAAAAATCATTGCCTTGTTTCATGCCTGTTTGAGGCTGAAATTTATGGGCATGCGACATTAATACAACATTGCATTCATAAGTGTTATGAATATGTTCAATCAGCTTAAGAAATACTGTTAATTCTTCTTTCTTCCGAGGGACTTTATGATAAGGGTCTTCAGGCATATTCCAGCCTGAAATAATTATCCCTACTGTAGGTAAATTCGGTTTAATCTTACAATATTTATCAAGTGGAATCTGATAGTCACATGTAAAATTAAATGAAGGACAAGCGGTGGTAATTACCTTGTCAGATGACAATCCATAACTTAATAAGCGCTGGGAACTAATATCTTCCCTGTTTATTATCAGACTGACTTTTCTTAAAGTTTTCAGTCCAAACAGCTGCTGCCAAAATTTGTTAAAAGGTCCGGGAGAGCTTGCCACCATAAAAACTTTTTTTCCAAGCCCTTTTGAAATAATAATTTTTGCCACACCCTCCAGAAATACATTATATTTAGCATTGTCGCCAAAAACATCTCCACTGAAATCAATCACAAAATCTGCCTGATGAATGTTTTTAAGTAATGCACTTTTAAGTAGGATGAGATCTTTACGAGAAGCAAAAATCCACCCTAAATACTTATATGTAAATAACCGGATAAAATCGTTAATTGTTTCTTTTGCAGTAGCAAATCCATAAGTATAAAACCTTGGATTTCGCAAAGAGGTAATTTGATAGGTGGAGCAAAATTTATCTGATAACTGTATTGTGGTATATATCTGATGGTCCGGAAATTCCTTTTTTAATCCTTCAATAAAGGGTTCTATCACGGCATAGTTACCCAAATTTCCAAACTCCATACCTCCCAAAGTGCTGGATGTTAGGCCAGTCAGAAAAATACACTTCATTTAATTTTTATTAAAATAGAATGACATATTTTGGACGGGCTAAGATATAGATTAAAATCTGTACTTTTGAAAATTCAAAAGGATTTAATCATGCATTTAACCTGCAAAATCTGCGCATCACCATCCGAAAAAATTTTCAACCACCAGGTATTGGGGAAATATGATGTTGACTATTTCCGCTGTCCCAGGTGTGCTTTTGTATTTACTGAGGAGCCGCACTGGCTTAAAGAAGCGTATCAATCGGCTTTAAACGATACCGATACCGGTGCAGTAAACCGCAACCTGCAACTTGGCAACATGGTTTCAATGATGATCTCAGGAATATTTAACAATAAAGCGACTTTTCTGGATTTTGCGGGTGGCCACGGGTTATTCGTACGTCTGATGCGAGATAAAGGCTATGATTTCCGTTGGAAAGACAAATACGCGGAAAATATGTTTGCCCGTGGATTTGAATATGAAAATGAACCTCTTGAATTAATCACCGCCTTTGAGGTGTTTGAGCATTTTGTAGATCCGATGGCGGAGATAAAAGGCATGCTGCACTATTCATCCAACATCCTGTTTTCTACGGAGGTTATCCCTGACAAGTCAGTGCCTCCGCTGGATTGGTGGTATTATGGTTTCAATCACGGACAGCATATTTCATTGTATGCTAAAAAAACCCTGCATTATATTGCCGGTACCCATGGCCTGAATTATTATCATGCGAAAAACCTGCATCTTTTCACCAGGAAAAAAATCAATAACCGCAGGTTTCAGCTGTTAAAAAAAGCCGGTTTGGTTGGTTTGAATAAAATCATGGAACTATCAATGAAAAGTAGAATAACCTCAGACCATTATGATTTATTAAAAAAAAATAACCTGGGGTAATATGATTTAGTATATTAACTACAAGGAAGTACATCAATTTTGAAGTGACTTTAAGGATGAAAAACTATTTTGAACTGCGGGATGTTGACCCGGAAACCTACAAAAAATATAAGCTCCCACGATACCTAAAGCGGGAACTGGGCGATAACAAAATGTTGCGTATCCTTGACCTGGGCTGTGGATACGGACAAATGCTATTAAGGCTTAAAAACTATGGTTACACCAACATTCAGGGAGCAGATATTTTAAAGGATTGTGTGGATTATTGCCAAAAGATGGAGCTGAAAGCAACCCATATTCAAAGCATCTCTGAATTTGCCGCTTCCATTCCTGAAAAATTCGACGTAGTCATCATGAGCCATGTGCTGGAACACATACCAAAGGATGAGATTATCCCTAACCTCAAAGCCATTCGCGAGGGATTACTCAAGCCAGGCGGACGGCTCCTGGTGATGGTGCCCAATGCCCAGTCAAATACCAACGTGTACTGGCGATACGAGGACTTTACCCACAACCTGCTATTCACAGCAGGCAGCCTGCAATACGTGCTCAAAGCTGCCGGATTTAACAACATTACCTTTCTCGATCCCAGTGGTACCTATGATCTGCCCGTATATGCCCGGCCAGTTTTCCGGTTTTTCCAGTGGTTGTACCATCTGAACCGCAAATTCTGGAACCTCATCACCCTGAGTTATTACCACAAACCCAGTCCGGTAATTTATACCTACGAACTAAAGGCCAGGGCCCATGACTAAAAAACGCTTCAATCAGAAAGTATTTTTAGTGATTGAGATGCTCATCAGTCTGGTTGAATTATTCATAAGAAAATTCAACCCAAAACCCATTCCCAACAGCCTGCTCATCGTAAAAATGGATGCCATGGGGGATTATATCCTGCTGCGTAATTTCCTGCACCAATTAAAAAAACAAAAGGAATTTGCATCGAAAAGATGGTTTCTCATTGGCAATAAAGTATGGAAAAACATCGCTGAGGAGTTAGATGGTGCGCTGTTTGAAACCTGTTACTGGCTGGATTATAACAAATACTTTTTTAATCTTGCGTACCGGTTTAAAAAACGGCTGGAGCTTACCGGGCATGCCTACGACATCATCCTGCACCCTACCCACTCCCGTGTGTACAGCTTTGATTCACTCATCCATGCCGTTAAGGCCAAAGAAAAAATTGCTCCTCTGGGCGACTACCGAAACACAGGTTGGCTGGCCCATCAAATATCCAACCGCTTTTATACAAGATTGATCCCGGCAGATAAAAACCCGCCTTTTGAATTCCATAAAAATGCTGCTTTCTTTGAAGCACTGACCGGGACTAAAAAACCGGAACTGGAAATGAATGTGCAAACCACCTCACCATTAAAAGAAAAATATGTGGTGCTTTTTCCGGATGCTGCTGTGGAATACCGCAAATGGTCCCCGTCCAAATACGGCAGGGTAGCTGCCTGGCTCTTTCAGGAAAAGGGTTATAAAACGGTTATTGTTGGATTGGATCAATCAGCAGGTAAGATTATTCAGGGCCATATTGAAAACGGTGAAGGGGTACTCAATCTTGCGGGTAAAACCACCCTGGTTGAACTCATTCCAATCCTTAGGGAGGCTGAGTTTTTGGTGTCGAACGACAGTGGGCTGGTGCATATTGCTGCTGCTGTAAACACCCCCGTGTTCTGCATCTCAAACGGCAACCATTATGGCCGGTTTATACCTTATCCGGAAGACATGCACCGTCCTGTATATGCCATAGTGCCTCAGGAAATCAATACTATTTACCCTGATTTTAATGCCAAAGCCAATGCCTTTGCATTTGGTTCAGATATTGATATTAATGCCATTACGGAAGATCAGGTTATCAACGAAATAGAACGCCATACCTAAAGAAAAGAATATGTCAGTCAAACTTACCATCATTACCGTAACCTATAACTGCCGGGACTTGCTGCCAAAAACAATGGCAAGCATCAGGAGGCAGCGTTATCCGGACATTGAATACATCATCGTGGATGGCAATTCCTCGGATGGCACACAGGATATTATTAAAAAGAATAAGGATATGGTTGCTGCATATATCTCTGAGCCGGATAAAGGCATTTACGATGCCATGAATAAAGGCCTGGCCATGGCCTCGGGTGACTATATCTGGTTCATTAACGCCGGCGATGAAGTTTATGCGGCTGACACGGTTGAAAAGCTTTTTTCCACTGGGGAAATACCTGATGTGTTTTACGGCGATACCATGATTGTGGATCCTGAAGGCCGTGAAATAGGTTTGCGACGTTTGAAGCCTCCAAAAAAGTTGACCTGGAAAAGCTATCAATGGGGACAGGTGGTGAGCCATCAGGCTTTTATTCCACGCAGAGCCATCACTCCCAGATATGATTTGTCCTTTAAGCACTCGGCCGATACCGACTGGCAAATAAAAATCCTGCGCAAAGCGGAAACCATAAAAAACACCGGACAGATTCTGGCCAAATTCCTTGATGGCGGCCATTCCAAAAAAAACATCCCCGAATCATTGAAGGAGCGTTTTAGGATTATGATTAAAAACTATGGCCTGCTGCGCACTGCTGGCAACCATATCATCATTGGGCTAAAATTTTTCTGGTTCCTGGCCCGCAATAAATGGTTTTAAAAAGTTGATTGACTAGTCAGTCAATTCGTGGCTAACCTACAAAAACATATTTTACCGCAAAGGGCACGAAAGTATGCGCAAAAAGGCACAAAGCCAACTATTCGGTGATTGATTGACTAGTCAGTCAATATCTCAAATGGGATGCTTGTGATTTTCCCGATGTCTTAAATCTTCAATATTCCTCACAGGCTGCAAAAAAAAACGCAGCTACCTTGTAACTGCGCTTGTTGTGCTCCTCATCTAGGACTTGAATCTACCTGTCGGCAGACAGGCCTAGGACCAAAATTCCATGCTACCCCCGGAATGCCAGATACATATTAGTACAAAAAGCGACATTCTGAATAACTGCAAAAAAAAAACGCAGCTACCTTGTAACTGCGCTTGTTGTGCTCCTCATCTAGGACT
>CAZZBU010000126.1:0-10331 GCA_964652315.1 uncultured Bacteroidales bacterium | reverse complement strand
AACTTCTCTGTCATATGGTTTGGAATCAAAAAACGCTACTTTAAAACTCATTGTACTATATTTTTTGTGTTATTAATGATTAATTAATATATTTTTATGTAATTTGTTCTATAACATAAAACCTTATATAAACGAATTGGTTTTCAAAATTTATTATGAATTTCCTTCAGAGGAGAAAAAAATATAAGATTGGCATTGTTTTAAGCGGTGGTGCTGCTCGTGGATTTGCTCATTTGGGTGTACTTCAGGCCCTGAACGAAGCAAATATTTATCCTGAAGTTATATCCGGTGTGAGCGCCGGAGCCATTGTCGGGGCATTTTATGCTGATGGTAAAAAACCCATTGATGTTGTAAAACTTTTTCAGGGTAAAAGGTTTAAAGAAATGGTCAGTTTTAATCTGAGGCGCAATGGATTGCTAAATATTTCCGGATTGAGAAAATTCATGAAAGAAAATCTTAACACCCAAAATCTTGAAGACTTAAAAATTCCAATGCTGGTGGGTGCTACTAATATGCGAACAGGCAAGTCAGATTATTTTCATAAGGGTGATATCATTGATATAGTGATGGCCTCCTCAAGCATTCCCGTGCTTTTTCAGACAGCCACTGTTGATGGTGAGGTATACATGGACGGAGGCATTGTTGATAACCTGCCTGTGGAACCCATAAGGGACAAATGCCGGATAATTATTGCCGTACATGTTAATCCCATTGGTGAAGAAACCGATTTTAAGGGCATCGTAAAAGTTGCATTTCGCTCATTTCATCTGAGTGTGGCCGCCGGAATTCCACTAAAAAAGGATAATGTTGATATATTTATTGAGCCCCTGAAACTTAAGGATTATGGCCTTCTTGACTTATCAAAGGCACAGGAGATGTTTGATATTGGGTATGATTACACAAAAAAAATAATTAAAGAAAATAAACACGTAATTCCTGCCTAATGTTAACTTTGCGAACGAAAAAATAGTTCAGCATGGATCATCCTTTGGTTATTTACAATACCCTTACCCGAAAAAAAGAACCTTTCCGGCCTGTTAATTCTCCCCATGTCGGTCTTTACGCATGTGGGCCAACTGTTTATAGTGATCCTCATCTGGGTCATGCACGTCAGGCAATTACCTATGATGTACTTTACCGTTACCTGACCCATCTCAATTATAAAGTGCGGTATGTGCGCAACATCACTGATGTAGGTCATTTGGAGGATGAGGTTTCCGGTGAAGGGGAAGACCGCATTGCTAAAAAAGCCAGGCTTGAATCCCTGGAACCTATGGAAGTGGTGCAACATTACGCCAATGTGTACCATAAATACATGGATATGCTGAATACCTTACCACCCAGCATCGAACCCCAGGCTTCCGGACATATCATTGAACAACAAAAGCTAATCGATAAAATTTTAAAAAACGGGTATGCCTACGAAGTGAATGGCAGCGTGTATTTTGATGTGGAAAAATACAACCGTGAGTTTAATTACGGAAAGTTGTCAGGCCGCAAAATCGATGATTTATTGAGCAATACCAGAGAACTGGAAGGGCAATCGGAGAAAAAAAGCCCTCTTGACTTTGCTTTATGGAAAAAGGCTTCACCTGCACATATTATGCACTGGCCCTCAAGCTGGAGTGAGGGATTTCCTGGCTGGCATCTTGAATGTTCAGCCATGAGCAACAAATATCTGGGAAATACCTTTGATATTCACGGTGGTGGCATGGACCTGCTTTTCCCACATCATGAATGTGAGATTGCACAAACAACAGCAGCCTTTGGCCAACCGGCGGTCCGGTATTGGGTTCATAACAATATGATTACTATCAACGGACAAAAGATGGCCCGCTCCCTTAAAAATTTTATAACACTCGAAGAATTATTCACAGGCACACATCAGCTTCTAGAGGAAGCATACAGTCCTATGAGTGTCCGGTTTTTTATTCTGCAGGCTCATTATCGCAGCACACTTGATTTTTCCAATCAGGCTTTACAGGCAGCTGCCAAAGGACTGCGAAGGTTGATGACCGGGATTCGAACCCTTAACAGCCTTAAACCGGATAATGCTTCTTCAATTGAGGTGAAAAGCATCATTAGCAAATGCTATGAAGCCATGAATGATGATATGAACACCCCAATTTTAATATCCCATCTATTTGATGGTGTTCGGCTTATCAATGCTGTAAAAGACGGAAACGAGCAGATTGATGCTGCATCTCTTGAGCGGTTGAAACAATTATATCAGGCTATGACCTTTGATATTCTTGGCTTGATTGATGAATCTGAACATTCAAAACATGCCGATTTGCAGCATGATTTGATTGAAATGATCCTCACCATTCGCCAGGAAGCCAAACAAAAAAAAGATTTTGCCACAGCAGATGCTATCCGTGACAGGCTCAATAACATGGGAGTGGTTGTTAAAGATCGGAAGGATGGCTTTGACTGGGAACTTCCGGGATAGACTTTTTACCGCGCATTGTCTCCTACAATAGCATAATGGTAGTTATCAATCCATGCTCCCCTAGTGCGTAAAATTTTCCGGCGCAATCCTTCCCGGGTCATACCGAGGTGTTCCAATGCCTTGATAAGGATTAGAGTTTTTTCCGCAACCTGGCGACAGGAATGTTTAGCTGTTCCCTGTACTTGGCCACGGTACGACGGGCAATCTGATAGCCTTTTTCCTGGAGTATTTCTGCCAGTTTATCATCGGTCAGCGGTTTGCGTTTTTCTTCGGCAGAAATACAATCCTGCAGAATCCGTTTTATTTCACGCGTGGATACTTCCTCGCCACTATCTGTTTGCAATCCTTCTGAGAAGAAATATTTTAACGGGAAGATTCCAAAGTGCGTCTGAATGTATTTGCTGTTTGCTACCCTTGAGATAGTAGAAATGTCCAACCCGGTAACCTCGGCAATATCTTTGAGAATCATCGGGCGGAGTTTTGTTTCATCGCCTTCCATAAAATATTCTTTCTGATAGTCCAGGATGGCGTGCATGGTAAGCAGCAAGGTGTTTTGCCGTTGTTTGATGGCATCGATAAACCATTTTGCAGAGTCAAGCTTGTGTTTGACAAAGCTAACGGCATCCTTCTGTTCTTTGGAGTTTTTTTTATTCTGGCTATATGACTCAAGCATGTCCATGTAAGTACGGCTCACCCTCAAATCAGGTACATTTCTTGAATTCAGGCTTAGCTCAAGTTCACCTTCATTGTTGTCCAGAATAAAATCAGGGATAATAACCTGGGATGTATTTCCGGATGAATCGCTAAACGAGCTGCCGGGTTTTGGATTGAGCCTTAAGATTTCCTCAATGGCATCACGGAGTTGATCTTCTGTAATGTTGAGCCGCGCTGCAATTTTTTCATAGTGCTTCCGGGTAAACTCATCAAAATGGTATTTGAGGATTTTCCGGGCAAGTGCTATTTCTTCGATGTTCTGATTTTTGGCCTCGATCTGTAAAAGCAAACATTCTCTCAAATCACGGGCTCCCACACCAACCGGATCAAAATCCTGTATGATTCGCAGCACTTCGAGGAGTTCTTCTTCGCGGGTGGTAATGTTTTGTGAAAAAGCCAGGTCGTCTACAATAGCCTCCAGTTTACGTCTGAGATAACCATCCTCGTCGATGTTTCCGAGCAGGTAACTTGCGAGCATGTACTTTCGTTCATCAAGCTTGCGCAGCCCCAGCTGAGTTTCCAGGTGATCGCTAAAAGTAATTCCTGTTGAAAAGGGGATATCTTCTTTTTTATCGTCTTTGCTGTAATTACGGGTTTGAAGTTTGTAGCTGGGTACATCCTCCTCATTCATATAATCTTCCAACGAAAACTCATCTTTTTCCTTTTCGTCTTCAGCAGTATCTTCCTGATAATCGTCGTCCGGATCTTCTTCCTTGCCCATTTCAAGGACAGGATTTTCTTCCAGCTCTTTTTTTATTCTTTGTTCAAGCTGAATAGTAGGTACCTCCAGCAGCTTTATCATTTGAATTTGCTGTGGAGATAATTTTTGTAATAATTTTTGTGATAAATGTTGCTTTAACATATTTCAACCCTGCCTTTGCATGTACTATTCATCATCACAAATTTAAGATTTATTGCTAAATAAATGCGATGAGATGTGAAAATAATCATGGTATCCTTTCCATCATAGCAACAGGAGTTTTAACAGATTTGTTTATAATGATTAGATTACCTGTGCCTGGTGTATGAAGCACCAGTAGTTAAAACTCTGCGTTTTTTGGTGTTCTGGGGAAGGGTATCACATCACGAATGTTTGTCATGCCTGTAATAAACAGCATCAGCCTTTCAAATCCCAGGCCATACCCGCTATGTGGAACGGTTCCGAACTTCCGTGTTTCAAGGAACCACCACATTTCTTCTTTCGGAATTTTCAATTCATCGATACGGCTCAGCAGTTTTTTATAATTTTCTTCGCGCTGAGAACCACCTATTATTTCACCAATGCCCGGAAAAAGAACATCCATTGCCCTGACGGTTTTCTGGTCATCATTTTGCTTCATGTAAAAGGCTTTGATTTCTTTTGGATAATCGGTGATGATAACGGGTTTATTGAAATGTTTCTCCACCAGGTAACGTTCGTGCTCAGATTGTAAATCAATTCCCCAACTCACAGGATACTGAAATTTATTCTTTTTTGCGGGGGTTGAATTTTCTAGAATTTCAATGGCCTCAGTGTATGTAATCCGGGCGAATTTATCATTAATAACAAACCGCAATTTCTCAATCAAAGTCATCGGTGCCCTTTCATTCTGAGGTTTGTTTTTATCTTCCTCAATCCTGCGTTTTTCGAGGAAAGCCAAATCCTCTTTGCAGTTTTCAAGGGCATAATTTACCAGGTAAATCAGCATTTCCTCTGCCAGATCCATGTTATCATGGATATCGTAAAATGCCATCTCAGGTTCAATCATCCAGAATTCGGCCAGGTGCCTTGAGGTATTTGAATTTTCTGCACGGAAAGTAGGTCCAAAAGTGTAGATTTCGCCAAGAGCAAGCGCAGCAAGTTCACCTTCAAGCTGACCGGATACTGTCAGGTTGGTGGGTTTTCCGAAAAAGTCAGTTGAATAATCCACTTTACCATCTTTCTTCAAGGGTATTTTTTCCAGATCAAGGGTGGTTACCTGAAACATCTCACCGGCACCTTCGGCATCTGAGCCTGTGATGATGGGTGAATGTAGATTTATGAACCCTTTTTCATTAAAAAATTTATGTATGGCAAAGGTCATGGCATGCCGTATTCTGAATACTGCACTGAAAGTATTTGTCCGGAATCTCAGATGTGCTTTTTCCCGCAAAAATTCCAGGCTGTGCTTTTTCGGCTGTAAGGGGTATTCATCTGGATGAGCCTCACCCAACACTTCAATTTCCTCGGCTATGACTTCAACCTGTTGGCCGGCACCCTCTGATTGCATGAGTTTACCATTTACCGAAACAGAAGCTCCGGTATGAATGCGATCCAATATATCATCAGATATTTTCTCCCTGTCGGCTACCACTTGTATATTATGAATGATGGAACCGTCATTCACAGCTAAAAAAGCTACGTTTTTACTTCCACGTTTGGTACGTATCCATCCCTTAACATTGACGTCAACACCGGTTTGGGCAGATTTGAGTAACTCTGAAATTTTGGTTCGTTTGATCTCTTTCATTCCTTGTATCTTTGAATTTATTCTGTAAAAAGATTTAATATTACTTCTTGGGATTAACCGTGAAAGTGAGCCACAAAATTATAATAATGGGAACAATATCATTATTATTTAGCCTTATTAATTCACAAACAATCAGTAAGTCTCTGTGTGCGATAAAGATATCCTAACCTTTCTTCAAAAACCAAATGTATCTAAATCGGGCTAATATCGCCTGATGGGGCACAGGTTCTGCTGAATTCTTATAACATATTAAACTCATGCAATCAGAGGGCCCGGCAAAGCCAAAGGGCAGGTTTAGGGAAATGATACAAAAAAAGCTGCAGAACACTGCAGCTTTTATATATCGAAAAAAAAATATTATACTAGTTTTCGCAGTCTAACACATGTTCCATTTGGTAATTGGCTGATTCCTCAAAACGGCCAACAGCAGCTTTTGAATATGCATCACAGGCATTGGTGTTATCACCTTTTCCTGCATATGCTTTTGCAATTTCGTAATAAATACCGGCTACTTTTTCTTCACCGCCTTTTTCGTATTCAATGGCTTTTTTCCCAAATTCAATGGCTTTATCCCAGTTTTCCAACGCATTACTTGCCAGGGCAATGTAATAATAAACGTCAGCATCGGTATCATCATATACCAGGCTTGCTTCAAAAGTTTCCACGGCATTCTGATAACGTTTTTCATTAATAGCCAGCTTACCCTGATTCAGGTAATGGTTCAACACAATGCCTTCTGCTTTTTTTACCGTTTGATTGGAACTAGGTCCTATTTCGATTACTTTTTCAAGGTTTTTCACCATTTCGTCATCGTTACCCAGGTTTTTCTGGGCAATGGCCAGACTGAAATAGGCTGTGGCATACTCCGGATCCAAAGCAACTGCTTCTTTAAAAATAGGAACTGCTGCAGCAAAATCTTTTGCTTTGTAAAATTGTACAGCTTTTGCATAATGTAATTTGGGCAGGATGGATTTTGCTTTTTCCTCGGTGCCCGGATCATTATATTTTTGTGCAACATCCACAGTTTTCTTTGCTGTTTCAATTGCTCCGTCATAATCTTTTGCTCTGTACTCATCCATAGTCAATCTGTAATACAGATTAGGCAGGTATGATTTTGCCTCGATAGCACGTCCCTCGGCATCTGGACCGGCGTTTTCGGCCAGCTGAATGGTTTCCTCAAAGGCAGCAATAGCTTCCTGAGTATTTCCAGCATTCATTGCCTCGGCTCCTTCACTAAATTTTTCATTGGCTTCAGTTGCTGTTTGTGCATTGACCAATGTAAAGGTTCCTGTAAAAAAAACAAAAACCACTAATACTTTTCCCATAATCTCCTTCATAGTTACTTGACTTTTGTTATACTTTTTTGTAATGTGGCCATAAAAATATATAAGTTAAACGAATTATTAAAAGATTTATTGAGAAGGATGCAAAAATAAGGCCAAAAATGTAATTCGTTCACTATGCAGCAGTTGAAATATAAATACAAAAAAATAAGCCTTTCCTAGATATAGAAAAGGCTTATCAGTCAATTTTAATCTTGGCCTTTTGGAACCGGAGGCATTTCAGGGTTAAAATTCCCAACCATCGGATGAAAGCATCCAGCTCTCAAGCATAAGTTCGTGTTCAACGATGTCTTCGTCGTTTGGAAGATAAAAATTGAACATCCAGGTCTCAAGGCCTACATCTTCGTCCTTTATTTCTTCCGTTTCAAACCTCAATGGAAGTTTTTCAGTCTCAGTTTTTGCCCATGATTTTGTGTCTGTCATCCATGCTTCAAGCTCAATCGGAACTTCAACTACTACATCAAAAGATGGAGTATAAGCGGTATTATATACTGCATTTACGGGTTTTGTTTCAGTAAATGTGAGTGTCGAAGCGCTTACTCTTGCCAGCTGACGTTCAAGTGACGCATTAGCTGATTTCTGAGCATTTATACTGGTTAAGGGTGCTGCAGTTATTGCAAGTATAATAATTCCTGATTTTATGATATGTAAAGTTTTCATGACAACCTCCGCATTTTTATTTGCTAAAAGAATATCATTTTATATGCCAAACCTTATAACAGTCAAATAATCAAAGGAATATAAACATAAATCTCCATTAAATAAAATAAAATATTTGCACGCTAATAACACAAAGATGTACGAATATGAACAGTAGGCATTAATCCTGAAATTTCGTTGTGTTCCATCGAAAAAATGTGTAGGTTTGAATGATTTATAATCATAATTTGATATTATAATAGTAAATCAATAGAATTGAGATGGCGGTTCATGTTGAGCATGTTACAAAAAAATACGGAGAACAGTTGGCACTTGATGATGTGTCATTTGAAATAAAAAGTGGTGAAATCGTTGGCTTTATTGGCCCTAACGGAGCCGGAAAATCTACGATGATGAAGATTATGAGTGGGTATATTCCACCATCGAAAGGCACTGTTACTGTCCACGGTAAAGATGTTATTGAAGCACCCACCGAGATGCAAAAAATTCTGGGATATTTACCTGAGAATAACCCGCTTTATCTGGATCAATATGTGGTGGAATACCTCACTTTTATAGCCGGAATCTATCAGCTTGGAAAAAATACGAAACAAAAAGTAAAGGATATTATTCAAAAAACAGGCCTTACAAAAGAAAAGCATAAAAAAATCGGCTCTCTTTCAAAAGGATACCGGCAACGTGTGGGGCTTGCCCAGGCATTAATTCACGATCCTCAGGTACTCATTCTTGATGAACCTACGACTGGTCTTGATCCCAACCAGATCATCGAAATCAGGGACTTGATTCGTGAATCAGGGCACAACAAAACAGTGCTTCTGTCGACCCATATTATGCAGGAAGTGGAAGCGATTTGTGACAGGATATTAATTATCCACCAGGGGAAAATAGTGGCAGATGACACGACAACAAATATTCATAAAATAATGAGCAAACCTACCAGGGAACTCCTGGTTGAATTTGACAAACCCATTGAGCCGGCATTAATAAAAAAAATACAAGGAATTGAAGAAATTGTGGTACAGGGAGAAAATAAGTATTTAATTCACAGCTCAGGTGATATTGATATCCGGAGCGATATTTTTTCCTTTGCTGTACAGCAAGAACTAAAAGTGCTTACCTTACAGGTTCAGGAACATAACCTTGAAGACATCTTTCATCAACTTACACGCTGAAATTTAATTCTTTGACTAACCTTGCATTCTAATTTGTTTGTTATATTTGCCATTTTTATTTTAAATGGTCTTGCGTTATGATTAGCGCAGCACTAACAAATCAGAACCATTTGCAGGTAACAAATGGAGCCTGTAACTGGTATAAAATTTTTGTGTTAATTTAAACTTTATAATACAGATGAGCTATTTTTTTACTTCCGAATCAGTTTCAGAAGGGCACCCTGATAAGGTAGCCGATCAAATTTCAGATGCGTTACTTGACGAGTTCCTAAAGCAGGATCCGAATTCAAAAGTTGCTTGCGAAACCCTTGTTACAACCGGATTGGTTGTGTTAAGCGGAGAAGTAAAAACAGAGGGATACGTTGATGTACAAAAAACAGCCCGTGAAGTAATTCGTGAGATTGGTTATACCAAATCATCCTATATGTTCGATTGCGATTCATGTGGTGTTATCTCGGCTATTCATGAGCAGTCACCTGATATTAACCAGGGGGTTGAGCGCGCTTCAGAAGATGAACAAGGAGCCGGTGATCAGGGGATGATGTTTGGCTATGCCTCAAGAGAAACTGATAGTTACATGCCACTTTCATTGACCATTTCGCACATGTTGCTCGAAGAGTTGGCAATTATTCGTCGCGAAGGCAAAGAAATGACTTATCTACGTCCTGATTCAAAATCGCAGGTTACCATCGAATATGATGATGATAATCAACCATTGAAAGTACATACCATTGTAGTTTCAACTCAGCATGATGATTTTGATGGTGATGATGCCATGCTAAAAAAGATTAAGGAAGATGTGAAGCAAATTCTTATCCCACGGGTAGTTGCCAATTTACCTGATCGTGTTCAGAAATTGTTCGGCAACGATATCATACTTCATGTAAACCCCACCGGCAAGTTTGTTATTGGCGGACCACATGGTGACACAGGATTAACCGGTCGTAAAATAATTGTTGACACTTACGGAGGTAAAGGTGCCCACGGGGGTGGTGCATTTTCCGGAAAAGACAGCTCAAAAGTTGACCGTTCCGCTGCTTATGCTACCCGTCATATTGCTAAAAACCTGGTTGCTGCCGGAGTTGCTGATGAAGCGCTGGTACAGGTTGCTTATGCCATTGGTGTAGCAGAGCCGGTTGGACTTTATGTCAATACCTATGGTACTTCTAAAGTTAATGTTTCTGATAGTGAGATTGCAAATAAGGTGATAGAAATCTTCGATATGCGTCCGGCGGCTATTGTACGCAGGTTTGGATTGAAAAACCCCATATTTAAAAAGACGGCTGCCTACGGTCACATGGGGCGTACTCCATACACAGAAACCATTAATTATGTTATGAACGGAGGTGAGAATATCTCGCGTGAAGTTGAGTACTTTGCCTGGGAAAAACTTGATTACGTAGATAAGCTAAAAGCTGCATTTGGGTTATAAATGCAGCCTTAGACAGTATATAAACAGGCCATTTTCCATTCGGAGAATGGCCTTTTTGCTTTCAGGCAT
>CAZZBU010000125.1:0-10487 GCA_964652315.1 uncultured Bacteroidales bacterium | reverse complement strand
ATGGCCAGTAAGCTAAGTTTTATATATGTTAATATCCTGTCTTTCATAATAACATCAGGTTGCGAAACCGGATCTACGAAGTTAGTGAATCCTGCATATAGAAGTCAAGGAAATACATTAAATTAACATAGTTTTTGACTAACGGTTCAGGAGTTTAGCTATAAAGCACAAAATAAATGCCTTAGTTACTCATACCGAAGCGATCCGGATGGATCTTTAAACACTGCACTTATTCCAATGGCTGACACCGATACCATAGATATGACAAAGACAATCAATGAGGCCAGAAAAAACGGCCAGATTGAAAACGTGGCCTGGTAGCTAAACCCCTGAAGCCAGTACCTGATAACAAAAAAACCAATTATCCAGGACAGGGCTGAAGCAATCAGCATTAACCTTAACATCTCCCCCGAAAGCAGATAAAATATACTCCACCCGTCAGCGCCCAGGGACTTGCGAATGCCAATTTCTTTGGTACGCTGCTCCGAAGCATACGTCATTAACCCTATAAGACCAAGGCATGCAATAATGATTGACAATCCGGAAAAGACAAGCAACAACCTGGCAGATGTTTTTTCGCTTTGGTACAACTGTTCCAAATCCGGCCCTAAAAAGAAATATTCAAAGGGATAAACAGTGGTAAAGCTATTCCATTTCTCCCGGATAAAATCTATTGTTTCCTGATTAGCACCGGCATTGAGCCTGATGGAAATATACCCTTCCCAGTTTCCGGGCATTAGCGTCATCACCATGGGTTGAATGAAGTTATGCATGGATTGAAAATGAAAATCATTGATTACCCCAATAATTTTGAATTGCCTGTTTTGATTCTGATTGGGGTTTGAGGCGGGTTGAACGAGATAAGAATTCAGAGGATCTTTTAATCCAAGGGATTTCATTGCTGCGGTGTTGATGACAATAGCTGCTGTGTCTGAAGGTATGTCTTTCGAAAAAAATCTACCTTGCTCAAGCGGAATGTTATAGGTTTTCAGAAAGTCTTCCCTAACCCACAATTGATAAAGCAAATGGTTTAACTCGTTCTCGCGCCCTTCGAGCATAAACCCATTTCTTGAAAAAGCCCTTCCCGGAATGGAGTTGGAATTGGTTACAGCAAGGATATCCGGATTTTTTGTCAACTCCTCTTTAAATGCACCCAAATGATTTCTAAGGCCATCGCTCCTTCTTATCAGAAGGATATTCTCTTTCTCAAAACCAGGTTCTTTTTGTTGCATATAACTAATCTGCCGATGGATCATGAAGGTTGAAATCAGAATGAGTATTGAAATGGTAAACTGAAATCCAACTAATATTTGCCGCATTCCTATATGCCGGTTTCTTCCAGAGAATCGTGATTGCAGAATAACGATAGGCCGGAAGGAAGATAAAATAAAAGCCGGGTAGCTGCCGGAAACGATCCCTACAAAAAGTACCAATGCCAGGAGAACAGGAATAACATTTAACCTTCCGAAGGATTTAATATCCAAATTCAGCCCTGTGAGGTGATTGAAAAACGGAAACAACAATTCGACGAATAACAAAGCCAGAACCATGGCAAAAAATGCCAGGATGGTTGACTCTGCTAAAAATTGGAATACCAGTTGTTTTTTATTGGCACCTACCACTTTACGTAACCCAATTTCCATTGAACGAACAGAGGACCGTGCGGTGGTAAGGTTCATAAAATTGATGCATGCAATAATCAAAATTAAAACAGCAATCAACAGGAAAGCATATACAACCCGGATATTACCGTTTGTTTCCAATTCAACCTGTAGATTTGAGCGCAGATGGATGTCCTTTAAAGGTTGTAAACGAAATTGATATGAATTACCCTGTCCGAGATAATCCTCGCCCGCAACAACAATTATTTCTTTAAGCTGTGGGACAACATAGCTTTCAATCAGCCCATTCAGGTTTTCGTTTAGATTTTCTATACCTGAATTTTGTTTTTTTAACAAATAGGTGTAGTAGTTATGTGCCAGCCACTGGTCTGAAAAGCTATGATCAATGGAGTTGAGTGATGCCAGAAAATCAAATTTTACATGTGAGTTATCCGGTACATCAGCTACAACACCCGTAACTTCATATTTCAGCGAATCATCTTCGAGATACAAAATCTGACCTACCGGATTGGCGGTTCCGAAATACTTATCAGCCATTTTGCTGGTAAGTACAATGCTGTTGGGCTTGTTCAGCACTTCATTTTCATTGCCCTGTATGAGCTCAAATGAGAAGATGTTGAAAAAAGTTGAATCAACGAATAATATCTCATCTTCATGATATTTTTTATCCTGAAAACGGACCAGCCAGGAGCCAAATCGTGCAAGTCTCACTGCTTCTTCAACTTCAGGTACTTCGTTTTTCAGAGCTGCAGCAAGAGGGGCTGCTGTTATGGCCTGATTAATAGCATTATCACCCAGGTTACCTTTTACAGTAACCCTGTAAATTCTGTCTTTATACGTATGAAAGGAATCATAATCAAATTCATAAAACACATAAATACCTATAAAAAGACTACAGGTAATACCCAATGCAAGGCCCAGTATATTCAATAATGAGTATACCTTGTATTGAAAAAAATGACGGATTACAATTAGAAAAATATTCTTTGTCATGGCCCAAAAATACGAAATAGCCTTAAGTAATAAACCTCTAAAAGTAAAACAGGCTGCCCTGAAAGCAGAACAGCCTGTTAAAAATACATTTTTATTTTCTGCTAAATATCCTCATCATCCAAATCAACTTCACGCGGGATACAGTTAAATTTAAGATTAACAGCATCAGCAAGATCTTCACCGTCTTCAAGCATTTGATCGTCCCATTCATCATAATACCAGTCGAATTGAAGATCATAACCATCCTTTTTAATTACAGCCAGATATTCAAGCAATTGGAGTAAGGCTTTTGAAGTAGCTGAGTTAAAGTATTCCATTTTAAACACAAATTTCAGCGGTCCTGCAGACTGTGGATCGACCCCGGTCAGCTCCTTTTTATGGTAATCCTTAAACCAGGATATTATCGGATCATAAAAGCCCTGCACATTTTCGGGACGGGATACGCCAGCTATTTCAAAAAAATGTTTATCAGCATCTAAAACCACCTTTGGTGTAAATTCGGAAGCATCTAAAATAAGAGGTTTCATACGTTTATTTATTATTTAATTTATTGCTCGTATGGTCCCGAAAACTTCGGGATTACCATTCAAAAATCACTTTTTGGGCAAGAACCCTTTCATGTTATGTTGTTAACACTACTTATAACGATTTATCATTCTATTGGAATTATAATTCCTAACCGGAAATAAGAAAAACTATCATTAATGATACTAAAATTATAATCAATTTTTTTTCCGGACATTTTGGCCATTTCTATAAAACCCAGTCCGGCACCACCTTTATCGGAAAAACGTCCGTTGGTGATGGTAGATTTGTACAGCTCTTTTAAGCCTTGTCTGTCCAGGTTATTAATTTTATCGATTTTGTCTTTTAATTCTTCCTTATCTTTATTTAAAACCGGATTACCGGCTTCAAGATAAAAATTAACAGCATTGCTTTCGATTTTAAAACAGGGAGAAAACTGATTATCATTGGTAAAATTATTTTCAAAATACTCGTGATATTTATATATGTTTTCCAGAATCTCTATTGATGCAGTAAGCAGCTTCTTGTATACAGCAAGCTTAATATCAAAGTCACGTGCCTGTTGCTTCAATTTATTAAGCAGCTCACCTATCCGATCATAACTGAGGTGCCCTGAATGATTAATTAATGTCTTTCTTTTATGTACTGATTGCATTTGGTTGATTTATCCTACAAACACATTTAATCTAACCTAAAATTAATAAAATATCTTAATATTCTACCCATGGTATCACATCGAATAACAAATCAATCCTGTGAGGCATTCTCTTCGTATCCCTGATCAATTGCCAGGTTGGGTTTTTTTGATGCCTCCACTGCAAGGTTGTCGCAGCGTTCGTTTTCAAGGATATTATTATGGCCTTTTACCCATTTAAAGGATACCTGATGTTTACGGTAAACCTGCAAAAAACGTTTCCACAGATCAACATTCTTTTTCTTCAAAAACCGTTTTTTTTCCCAGGAGAAAACCCATCCTTTTTCAACAGCATCGCATACATACTTAGAATCAGTGTATACAGTAACTCTTGAGTTTTCCTTTTTAAGCTGTTCAAGAGCTTTGATAACTGCCAGCAATTCCATCCTGTTGTTGGTCGTCAGTCTGAATCCCCCGGCAAGTTCTTTGCGGTGCGGCCCCGATTTGAGAACCGCACCATATCCACCCGGACCAGGGTTGCCTCTGGCCGCTCCATCAGTATAAATAACTACATCATTGGCCATAACGCTTTGCCCAAATGGCAAATTCAATCATACATTTATTCAACAATAACAAGTTCATCAATAAGGTGTGTAGCTCCAGCATATTTATCAATGATAAACAACACATACCTTATATCCACGCAAATACACTTCTGCAATTCAGGCTCAAAAGCAATGTCGCCACTCATAGCCTCCCAGTTACCATCAAAAGCAAGACCGATTAGTTCGCCGTTGCCATTAAGAACCGGGCTACCCGAGTTACCACCGGTAATATCATTATTGGTGATAAAACATACCGGAAGGGTATTTCCATCCTGGTACCGCCCATAATCTTTTGTCTCGTATAATTCTTTGAGCTTTTCAGGTACAACAAACTCCCAGTTATCCGGATCTTCCTTTTCCATAATACCTTCTATGGTTGTCAGGTAATCGTAATGAACTGCATCGCGCGGACTGTAATCGCCAACGGAACCATAAGTAAGCCTCATGGAAAAATTAGCATCCGGGTAATAAATCTTATCTTCATTCATCTCACGTAATCCGGCTAAAAACAATCGCTCTCCTTTTTGAAGCTGAGTATTATACTGGCTTGAGAGATAATAAATCTCTCGATATTTATTTATCACTGAGCCAGATGCCAGAAAAGCCAAATCTTTTTCGAGTGTTTTTACTGAAGGATCCTCCAGGAACTCCTGAAAAGCTTCCTCTGATGCAAAGACAGATTTTTCGAAGAGTTTGTCTACAAATCTCGCATAGTCTCCTTTAAATTTATTTTCGATTGTGCTATAAATTTCAGGATGAAATTCGGAGGGAACATCCTCTCCATAAAGTTGAAGCATGGCAAGCACCACTTTTTTATCTGTTGGAGGATTATAATTCTTATAGAACTCCCCGGCTGTTTTGCGTAGCGAGTTGATTTCTTCATTAATTTTTTCATCGTCAGCCTCATCTGCAAGTAAGCGTTGCAATCCATTGGCTTCAGATGCAAACCGGATTATTTCAGCTGACATTAACAGGCTCTCTCCCAGATACTGCGTTGCGTGCTGATAGGGTCTGCGCGATTCGTAAGATTCCTGTATAAGGGTTAATGCTTCACCATATTTTTCTTTCCGTTCAGGATCTGCATTTAACCATCTACTGAAATCTTCTTCGATGCCTTCTTTTTTTGCATAAACCTTTAATTCACGCAATCCTTCACTTTGACCAATGGAATATTTCCAATAGTTGGAAGAACGGCTGTATTTTGTAGCATATTGAATATTAACTTTTTCACTGGCCATCATATCCTCCAGGAGAATATCCTGTCGAAGCCCTCTAATTTTTATCCGGTTGGGATGAGTTACCTCCAGTAGTTCTTCGATTCCATGGGATGTGAGATAACGGTCTGTTGAACCGGGAAAGCCCATTACAAATGCAAAATCTCCTTTTTCAACCCCTTTCAATGAAATTGGAAGAAAGTGTTTTGGTTTTAAAGGAATGTTGTCATTGGAGTATTCTGCCGGCTTTCCATCGGGTCCGCTATATACCCTGAAAATGCTGAAATCACCGGTATGCCTTGGCCACATCCAGTTATCAGTGTCAGCACCGAATTTACCGATCGATGAGGGTGGTGTGCCAACCAAACGCACGTCTTTATAGATCTCATAGATCATCATGTAATATTCATTTCCGTTAAAAAAGCTTCTCACTGATGCCTCATAATGTGTTCCTTCAACCGCCTCTTCTTCAATTTTTTGAGAGTTTGAAAGAATCAATTGCATCCGTTCTTCTTCGCTTAGATCATCACCAACTCCTTCTAATACTTTTCCCGTAACGTCTTCAATGCGTTTGAGAAAAGTAACTGTAAGGTCCGGATTAGGAAGCTCTTCTTCAAAAGAGCCAGCCCAGAATCCCTCTTCCAAATAATTATTTTCAACCGTACTGTGTGACTGTATTTGTCCGTATCCGCAATGGTGATTTGTAAATAAAAGGCCCTGGTCTGATACGATTTCACCAGTACAGCCACCACCAAAGATAACAACGGCATCCTTCAGGCTTGAATTATTGATGCTGTAAATTTCTTCGGCAGTTAATTTCATCCCCATTTCCTTCATTTTGCCCATGTTCAGCTGTTTCAACAAAGGCAACAGCCACATACCTTCATCAGCTTTAACACCACTACCGAGTGTTACTACAATCAAAAAAATCAAAATCTTCTTCATCTGTTTATTTTTAAGTTTTAATTATCAGATGAAACTCCATTCTAAATCCTATTCAATCTTAGCATGCAACTTTGGAATAAAATCAAATGAACGTTTCATGTTTAACCCTAATTTGAATGATGTTTTTTTTTTGTAAACCTACAATATTAATATTTTCAATCTTAAATTCAAAAATGGAATAATTGTTCATGTCCAGTATCAAATCATTAAACTGAAGGATTATAATCCCAAATCCATCTGAAGTTGTCTGTCAAACAAATTAAAGCTGCGCCTGTGGTAAGGTGATATGCCATATTTAACAATGGCATTCCTGTGCTCTTCAGTTGGGTATCCTTTATTGGAGTGCCAGGCAAAATGTGGAAATTCCCTGCTCAGTTTCTCCATATATTCATCCCTGTAGGTTTTAGCCAGAATCGATGCCGCAGCTATGGATTTATATTTGCCGTCACCCTGAATAACACATGTATGAGGGATTTCTTTGTATTTATAAAACCTGTTTCCGTCAATGAGCAGCCATTCGGGTTGTTTTGTCAGTTTTTCAATAGCTTTATGCATGGCAAAAATGGATGCTCTGAGAATATTTAATTTGTCAATCTCCTGGTTAGTGATAAAGGCAACACTATATGCAACAGCTTTTTTTTCAATTATTTCTTTTAGCTCAAGCCTGGCAGACAGGTTGACTTGCTTGGAATCGTTCAACAGTTTATGCCTGAAATTTTCCGGAAGGATTACGGCAGCAGCACACACAGGACCGGCCAGGCATCCCCGGCCGGCTTCATCGCAACCGGCTTCAACCAATTCCTTATTCATATATGAAAGTAACCGCTTTTTTTGCATAATTAAGAAGGCACCATTTCAGTTCTCCTGCGAAATTACAATTATTTTGTTTCTACTAATAAAACCCAGTTATTAACATCTCGTTAATAAAAAAAGCACCTCAATTTATGGATAAATTTATATTTTTATGATTGTAAATCAACAGAATCATCGAGTTTTATGAGACGTCTACGATATAAAGATCCCAACCTCAAACGCGATAACAGGCAGCAAATCAACTTCAACCGGCGTGAATTGAGTGCCATTGATCAATTCTGCAGGCAGTATAAAATTAAGAATAAATCCAAATTCATGCGGGAGACCATTATTACTGCCGTTCTAAAAAAATTCGATGATGATTATCCCCGTCTTTTTGAAGATGAACACCCGACACTTTTTTCGCGTATGCAATAATTTTTTATTATCTTTAATCATAAGTTATTGTAACGAATAACGCGATGAAAGTTAAAATTGACAAAACATTTAACACCCCTTCAATAGATATAAGCCCCGGATACATTGAAATCCAGGGCCGGTCAATACCTGAAGATTCTTTTGAATTTTACATCCCGGTGATTGAACACATTACGAATTATCTGAAAGGCGATATCCTGCATACAAAAGTTGTTATATACCTCGAATACATCAACAGTTCCTCTAAAAAATTCCTGACTAACATACTAAACCTGCTCGAAAAAAGTTATTTAAAAGGAAAGCAGATTGAATTATACTGGCAGTATGACGAGGATGATGAGGCAATCTATGATCTTGGAAATGATTTCCGATCCTTTATCAAGATTCCAATCACCATGCAAGAGATACTCTAGCCAGTCTGCCCTGAACAGAATGAATTTTGAATTCAATTAATTGAAACTAATTTCATAAATATACGTTAGAATCAGCATAGAAGTATCCCCAATTTAGCCCTTTAAAAGGAAAAATTGTATTTTTGAATATTTATTAATGAATATTTATATACTTTTGTGCAAGACTTTACGGTTAGCCATTAATACTTGACCTTGAATAACAACACAATGTTTGATTTCAGGAAATTGTTACGTTTTAAATTATTAATTCTAAGAAACCATAGTCCACGGTGGATAATATTCCTTCTGGATATGTTAATTGCCGGTTTTTCAATATTGCTGGCATTCCTGCTTCGTTTTAATTTTAATATTCCTGTTGAATACATCCAGAAATTCAATTACATCATTCCCATTGTACTTGGTATTCGTGGATTGAGCTTCGTAATAGGCAAGACCTATTCCGGCATAATCAGGCATACCAGCATCAGGGATATCGAAAAGATTCTAATCGTAATTTCATCTGGCAGCCTTGCTTTGATAGCCGTGGATATTGTTTATGGTTATTTTACAGGAATTTCGCAGCTTATCCCCTATTCCATTATACTCATAGATTTTATTGCCTCGGTTTATTTCCTGACATCCATGAGATTGTTGGTAAAATCTCTGTATTATGAAATTTTTAATACCAGCCGCAATAAAAAGAACGTTATCATCTTTGGAACACAGGAACTTGCTTTGCTTACACGCCGGGCAATTATGCTTGATAAATCCAACGATTTCAAGGTGGTGGCCTTTTTTGATGAGATGAAAAAGGCTGTTCGAAAAAAACTTGAAGGAGTACCCATCTACCATCTTGACAGTCTTGATGAGTACCTCGAAAAGAATAAAATAAACAGCCTCATTATCGCGAAGGATAAAACACCCGTAGGTACAAAAAATCTGATTACCGAAATATGCCTGAACCATAAAATCAAGGTACAGACTATCCCATCCATTAACAACTGGGTCAATGGCGAATTAAATGTAAACCAGATAAAAAACATTAAAATTGAAGATCTGCTGGAGCGTGAACCCATCAATCTTGCCAAAAATAAGATTTGCAAAGAGCTTAACAACAAGGTTATTCTGATAAGTGGAGCAGCAGGCTCCATTGGAAGTGAAATAGTAAGGCAGGTAACCGAGTATCATCCAAAGAAAATTATATTATTGGATCAGGCAGAATCGCCGCTTTACGACATAGAATTAGAAATTCTGGAAAAATTCAATTTCAGCAAAGTTGAAGTCATTATTGGCGATATCACTAACCGCGACGGGATGGAGAGCCTGTTTGCCGAATACAAACCCTCCATAGTATATCATGCAGCAGCCTATAAGCATGTGCCCATGATGGAAAAACATCCGGTAGAGGCTGTTCATAATAATGTATACGGAACCAAAATTCTGGCTGATTTATCGGTCAAATATGAGGTTACAAAATTTATTATGATATCGACCGACAAAGCCGTAAATCCAACCAATGTGATGGGTGCAACCAAGCGTATTGCTGAGATGTATATACAGGCACTCAATACACATAGCTCCACCAATTTTATTACTACACGGTTTGGTAATGTCCTGGGATCCAATGGATCGGTTATTCCAAGGTTCAGAAAGCAAATCGAAGATGGTGGCCCGGTAACAGTAACCCACCCGGAAGTTACCCGTTATTTCATGACCATCCCGGAAGCGTGCCAGTTGGTGCTTGAAGCCAGCATCATGGGCAATGGCGGTGAAATATACATATTCGACATGGGAAGCTCGGTAAAAGTAGCCAACCTGGCCAGGAAGATGATAAAACTCTCGGGCCTGGAAATTGGCCGTGATATTGAAATGAAATATACCGGATTGCGTCCAGGGGAAAAACTCTATGAGGAACTATTAAACACAAGTGAAAATACCATTCCTACTTACCATCCAAAAATCATGATTGCAAAGGTCTCCTCTCTTGACTTTGACGAGATTGCTTTGAAGATTAATAAGTTTCAGAAGGCTATCGTAAACCAGAATCCGGTGAAGGTAGTCCGCATCATGAAAGAAATCGTCAAAGAATTTATCAGCCAGAATTCCATTTACGAAGTACTGGATCAGGAAACCGTTGAAATGACTGGTACAGAAGGTTAATCAACCTCCAACAATCCGGATAATCTTATTTGCCGTTTTATTGCCAATGCCATCAATTTGCATTAAGGCTTCTTTTGTGCTATTGAATACAGTTTTCACACTCCCAAACCCCGTTAACAGTTTCCGGGCTTTATCCTGACCAATACCCGGTAAATTTTGCAATATCT
>CAZZBU010000124.1:0-10568 GCA_964652315.1 uncultured Bacteroidales bacterium | reverse complement strand
GCTTCGGTGGGCATTAATCAGGCTTCCATTTCAGCAGAAAATTTTGATATGTATAAATTCACTGCACCATCATCTGGCCTTGTGATGATTTCTTCCTGTGGATTAGGAGATTACGATACATACCTGGAGCTTTATAAAGGATGTCCGTCAGCAACCTTCATTGGAGCATCCGACCATATTTGGAATCCCGAGTATGATTGCGAGGGACAGTCCAGGATTAGTTATTCTTGCCAATCAGGTGACGAATTATATCTTTTATGGAGACAGGCATATTATAATAATATAAGTTACACGTTTGACTGGAGCATAACTTTTTATGATTCCAGTGACTTTATTAATTTTGATATACAAGGTGCAGGGCCTATTGTTATTGATAGGACGAATCATACTGTAAATGTAGAGTTACCCTCATCCTACTGGGGAGATATAACACAACTAACCCCAACCTTTGAGGTACCTCCCGGCACCGGGGTGACCATTAATGGTGTTACACAAACAAGCGGATCAAGTGTTGTGGATTTTACAAACCCGGTTACTTACAATGTAGGTGGTCAGGATTGGGTAGTTACAGTAACGCGAAATGCTTCGGCCTCATCAGAAAAAGAAATACTTTCCCTGGAATTTCCTTATAACGAATTAGAATCACCGGTCTTAATTAATGACAGCACTTATAGAGTACTGGTTGACTACAGGAATTCAAATTATTATGATTTCCAGTATGAATTATCAGATTATGCATATATTTATGGAGTTCAAGGGGTTGAATTTCCTAATAATACTTCCGACAGCATTACATGGGAAGGAGGTGTAGAGGCAGAAGATGGTACTGGAAAAAACTGGTATATACGTGTTATAAGAGAATTACCGGAGACTGGTTCAGACTTGGCCTTTCCATTAACTGCTTCTTTAGGACAGAACAATATTCCAAATACATGGGAGTACATTTGGTTTAAATACACGCCAACCCAATCAGGTGTAGTGACGATAAGTGGACTGGATACAGAAGATTCTGATGCTTATACCAAAGTTTATGTTGAAGATGCCAGCTACAGTTCGGGATACAGCGAGTTTTTAGGAAAGTGGGTATACCCGGAAGACACATTATATGTTCCAACTACCAGTGGTTCTCCTATTTTGATACAATTCCGTAAAAATGAAGCCTATAGTTTCGTGTTAGGAGAAAGCCTCGAATTACCCGGCTTCAAAGAACTGTTTTACACATACATATATTCTGACTATACGAGCAAGAAAATAGATTGGAATAATCGCACCGTTAGTTACACTGTTCCTTATGGTACAGATATAACGAATCTTGAAATCATGATTGAAACTTATCAAGGTGTTCTAATTAAATATAAACAAGATACATTGAATTCATATAGCCAAGATTGTGGATACACTTATCATGACTTCAGTTCTCCCATGTACTTCTCTCTTCTCGCCATGGATGGAAGTCAAATAACGTGGACAGTCACTGTTTCAGTTGAATTACCCGCGCAAGAAAACAATATTATCGGTTTTGATTTTCTACAACAAATTGTACCGGCTAACATAAATATGGTTAAAAAAGAAGTCACTGTTTACCTGTATCCTCAAGCAGATTTGACTTCTCTTATACCATATTTTTCTCTTTCTTACGGGGCAACTGCCTATATTGGTGCAACAAAACAGATAAGTGGCATTACGAATAATGATTTCTCTTCTGCCGTGGTCTATACTATAAAAGCTCAGGATGGCGGCACGGCCGAGTGGACTATAAACGCTATAAAAGCCAGCGATTCTGATGCCGACATTTTATCGTACCGCGTGGAAAGGCAAATAGCCCCGGCAGATATTGATATTGCTTCCAATATGGTTACTGCCACTATAGTTTATGAAGCCGATAAGGCTAGCCTGACCCCCGAATTTATTCTTTCTCCCGGGGCAACTTGCAAAGTAAACAGCGTGCTACAAGAAAGTGGTGTATCGGTACAGGATTTCTCTGATGGCGAAATTACTTACCAGGTAACCGCCAAAGATGGCACCGTGAAAACCTGGACGGTAAAAATAGTGAAAGATTTGCCCGTGCCTTCGGTTTGCATGGTCACGGTTGACAGTATTTCAGGTAAAAATCTCGTGGTATGGGATAAGTTCGACCACCAGGATATTGGCAGCTACAACGTGTACAAGGAAAATTCTTCGGCACAATGGGAGAAAATCGGCAATGTGTCGCAAACGGCAATACCCGTTTTCCAGGATGATAACTCGAACCCAAAAATCCAGGCCGAGAAATACAAAATCTCTATCGTGGACGTGAACGCGGAAGAATCTAAGTTCAGCGGGTATCACCAAACAATCCACCTGAATATAAATAAAGCCACCGGTGGCGGGAGCAATCTTATCTGGAACCACTACATGGACGAAAGAAACGGCATTGCTTTTGGCAGCAATGGAACGGGTTCTTATTATATCTACCGCGGTACCAGCCCGGACAACCTCGCGTTGCACCATACTTTGTCCATAAGCAATACCAGTTGGACAGATCCGGATGATAGCCAGGTATACTATTACCAGATTTCTATTGGCAAAAACCAAATTTGTTCTCCAGTCTCTAAAAAATCAAATAATGGCCCATTCAGCAGGTCATTATCAAACCTGGAAGACAACCGTCAACAATCTATTGACATTGTTGGGACCAGCAACAATGAAATATCAATATACCCGAACCCGGCAACAGACTGGTTATTTATCTCGGGTATTGACAATACAACATGCTCGATAAATATATATGATGTTACCGGTATGAAAGTGATCGAGAAGTTTACAAATGGACAGGATAATTACCAGTTGGACATCTCCTCGTTAAACAATGGATTATATATAATTAAAATTGATAGAAATGACAAAGGAGTGTTATCAGGCAAAATTTTAGTTGTTGATTAAGAAACCACGGTTTTCAAGTTCAACAAAGGGTGCATAAAACTTCTTAAGGGGTTTGCACCCTTTGTTTATTATAATTAGGATTAGGCCCCATCGTTTTAGCACCGGTATTTTCTCTTCATTTTACTAAAAGGCCATGCAATTCTTAGGTGGTTTCGGGCATTTTACCTGCAAAATTTTCTGTTTCCCACGGATCTTTGTTCAGATCATTAAGTTCCAAAGAATTGACTTCAAAGAATTCGATAAGCTTGTAATTAGTCAAACGTAAAAAACCCTAATTTTCTAAACAGCAAATTTCACCTTCATTTTTCCTGTAAAGATCCTTGTAAATTTTGCCTGCTATTATTTTTATCACCTTGCTGCTGCTTTTGCTTTTTTTTTCATTTTGGATGTTGGTGAAATCTTTGGCCTATCATTAATTGTTTTAGTTCCCTTTGGTATGTCTGGCATAACTATATCCCTTCTTTATTGGCAATTTTTCGACACTTTTCTATTATCTTTTTTGTAAATTGGCATCTGTAAGATAGGTGATGTTTTTTTCTTGGACGGTGATATCAATCAATACCTCTTTTTCCTAGGTTCCCGGGGAAACTTATTTTCAACATAAGCCCCTTTTGATCGAACCGAATTGATAAAGTTCCGCAAATGCATAGGTGAAGAAGGAGCAGAAATCTTGTTAAAAATGAGTATTGATTTATTTGCCAAGAAAATTTTGTTGTTTTTCAACTATATAGATGGGGTAAAACCCTTTTTTCACGTTCGACTAAAATCAAGGCTGGTTGAGGACATTAGGCTCGAGGCAAATAAAACCCGGGGTTATTCCAAATCTAAATTATTTAACCCAACTTATTGATGACCAAAATGTGTGAATTCCCAAAGATTTTTTCTTGTGAATTTCGACCATCTTTTTCATCCGTACAAAATTTATTTTTAATGGTCGGATGGAACATCCATGTTACGAAATTATATTACCTTCGGTGAGCTCACCGCCCATGCGGTTCGGTTCATTCGTGTTTACCTTCGGTGAGCTCGCAAGCTCGGTTGTGTATGAAATACATGGATGTTTCATATAATATTTTTATCGTAACAGCATTACAATCCAGGGGGTTTATGAACTAAAAATAACATAAAGTGAATTAATGCCTCTCAGCTGGTGACATGTGTATTTTTTAAAAACACTTTAATTTCTGTACCTCTACCAGGTTGGCTTTCAAGTTGAACTTTGCCGCCCGTGTCTTCTATCAATTCTTTTACAAGATATAAACCAATCCCGGAACCTTCCTCATTATTGTCTGCCCTGAAATATTTTTTGAATACAAACTCCTGCTTTTCCGGATCAATACCTTTGCCATTGTCTTTTACTGAAATAACTGTATAACCGTTTTCATGGAAAGTTTTAACAGTAATACACGGCAATCTTTCTGAAGATTTATATTTAATGGAATTATTAATAAGGTTATAAATAATGCTTCTCAGGGATCTTCTCGAGGATGTCAGCTCCGCCACCTGGATGTCACTATTGATCACTGCACCCGATTTATTTATTTCATCATTTAGCGCGAAGCGAACATCTTCCAGGATATGTTCAATGTTCAAAAGTTCCATGTGAGATTTGTACTTAAATTCCTGTTTACGGCTTTCAATTAATTCATTGACGAGTTTATTTAATTTAGCCACTGATCCTTCCATAAACTCTATGAATTTTTTGAAATCTTTCTCATTCGTAAACTCCCTTTTTTTGAAAACTTCAATGGCTTTCGTTAAATTGGCTAGAGGATTTTTTATGTCGTGTGACAATGAATCAAGCAGCAGCTCATAATCAGAGATCAGTTTTTCCAGGTCTTTTAAATCATTGATTCGCCTTGTAATATCTACAAATGTTATAATGACCCCGTCAGGTTTGTTTTCACCCATTCTTATGTAAGGTAAAACATTCATTTGATACCAGCGCATATCAGTAGTCTGGATTTCCTTTTCCAGGATCTCACCACTGCTTATAACACTTTTTATGTTTTCAATCAATGAGGGAAAGCGGAAATTATCAACCACATCAATAATAGACTTGCCCATATCGGCTGAAGACAAATTAAATTGTTTCATCGCAGGGGGTGTGAACTTTCTCAGGATCAGATTCCCATCTACAAACAATTGGGGTATTATAGTATTCCTGAAATAATTTTCTAGTTCATGGTATAAACGTTTTAATTCTTCTTTTTTCTGCATATTTTCTTATCTTGTTTTCTACAAATAATTTTTTTTGAAGTCATAACCAAACATCCAAACAATCGGATAAAACCCTCATGCACCGACGTCTACAACAAGGACATGAACCGAACAGCCAGTTGGCGGTGAGCTCGGCGAAGCCTATAAAACATGAGGGCCTGCCTGTGGCAGACAGGTTCCATGGCATTGGAATTACTATCGTCATTTTTTGGCAATTATAAATATTTGAAAAACGGGTCTCTAATTTAATTTTATTCCAATGAAACCCTACGCCATATTAGCCCCATAATGCCTTATTCTTCAATTCTTTTTATAAAATTATCTACACATTCTTTCCATTTTTCGTATGTCTGTTTATCAGTTGGAAAATGTGCCCCATCAAAACTACAATACTCCTTTTTCAAAGATTTAATCTTTTCAAAGGTCTTTTTTGTATAATAGCTCGGTGTCATTTTTTGCGTTAGGGTCAATAAGTTCATAAGCACAACTTTATTTTTTAGGAAAATTAGCACTTATTTTTCTGAAATCCAACCACATATTAGTAATTTAAAAATCAAATACATTTGTACACGGATAAATATATTCTTATGATTGCAGCAGCGCAACAAGTACCATCAACAGCCTGACAGATGAGTGGCAGCAAAAACAAGCATTGAATGGCCACCTATAAAAAACCGGATTGGTGGAATGGGCCGGAGAACTGAAAACAGTGAATGACAGTTTTAGTGAATTATACCTGGAGCGGGTAAAAGAATATACCGATGCCCCGGAGCTGAAAGCCGTAGATATTAAAAAGTTTCCTGCCTCTTTGGTGCCGGTTGTTGTTATTCAGATAAACCAATATCCATCACTGGTTTAATCACCTTCATTAACATAAACCGCAGGGCTTTTGATGTATAGGATTTGTCATTAAAATTGCCAATGATATAGGCTTCGGTACCGGGATGATAAAACATAAAAGCGCCGGTAACACCCACACAACCCCAACAGAAAAACTTTTTGGGCATCAACAGGGGAATGGCTTTGGGTTTCCAAACAGCGTAACCATAGTCAAACCCAATGGCCGGAAAACCCATTTTTACATCATCATATATCATTTTATTCAACGTTGTTTCCTTTACCAGCCGGCCGTTAACCAGTGCTTTCATGAAAACCAGGTATTCGCCCAAAGGTGCCACAACACCACCTCCGGCATAATCAATCTTTGCAATTCGGCTGTTTTCAATGAAATTGATGTTGTAAAGGTAAATATGTGCCGGTGGATATTCAGGTTTGTCTGTTGGTTTTGAAAAGCCGTTTATGTACGCATGCCTCATGTTCAAAGGCTCAAAAATCATCTCATGCATGGCTTCATGAAAAGGTTTTTTGGTTACATTTTCGATGATTAAGCCCAGAAGATAATAATTGGTATCGGTATAAAAATGCTTCTGGCCGGGCTTTCCCACTGGTTTTTGATTGGCTTTTCCCCATTCCAGTGCTTCTCTTACTGTCATTTCAAGGGTTGGTTTGTCAATCATCATTTTAAGTAAGGGGAAAAAGACATCATTCAATCCCGATGTTTGTTTCAGCAAATGTTTAATACTGATATCACCTGAGTACTCCTTCCCTTTATAAACATGCAATCCCTGCATCAGGTCAGCATCCAGGTATTGGGTAATTTTATCATCGTAGTTAAGCATCCCCTTATCGTAAAGCATGCCAATAAGCGTGGATGTAAACAACTTACCCACTGATGCCATGTGGTTGGCCTGCGCAGGATTAGCCGGAATTTCACCGGTTTTTCCTTCGGCGATATTAAGGGTTGTACCAAGCTTTTCGGAGTGAAGTAACAAGTAAGCATTTTTCACCCTTTTATCCTGCTGAACCTGCTGCCTGAATACGGACTCAATTTTTTTCTCTACGGAAGTGCTTTTCTCCATCTTAAATCAATGTATGAATGTTTTACGCATAAAGATAACCCTCTAAAAATAAAAAATCTATTTTTATTAAATAGGTTTCCTGGTTCGGCGTAGCCTGTATTTCGATCAAAACTACCTATATGCAAATTGGTGCGGTTAATGGTTCCTTTTTTCGTTATTAAAAAATGAGCGGATTTTTTCGTTTAATTGATTTTGCATCATCAAAATTCTTTGCTTCATCAATTCGTTCTGGGCATCAAATGAATTTTCAATCCGCTTGGTAATCAAATCATAATTCTTAAGCAGGGTGATTGCAATTTCCTGACCTTCACTAATAAATTCACGGGTTGCCTGCAGCGCCGGTACCTTTTTGTACTTGGTGGGGTGTATCAACCCTTCCAGGATTATGTATTTGATTTTTTTACCATGAGCCTGAAAATAAAGGTTGATGTACGTCTCCACGCCAAAATTAATATAACGTATCTCTTCTAAAACAGGCAAAAGATTTTCTTTTCTCAAGGCGCGTTCGCCTGTAAGGGCCTTAAAGGGGTTTATCCTGTAATCAATAAGGGTTTCAGAAGGTGATCCCAGTACCATGTCTGCTTCCCTTGATAATACTGGCTGCAATAATTTCTGAAAATGTTCTTTTTTAATGCCTGTAACATCTGCATCGAAAAACAGAATAACATCATTGTTCGCCTTTTCAACACCTACGACCATGGCATTGCTTTTCCCATGGTTTTCATCGAGCCTTACATAATTAAAGGGGATGGTTTCATTTGCTTTCCGGAGCAGGCTTTCCGAAGAATCGGTGGATCCGTCATCCACCACAATAATTTCGGCACCAGGCACCGATGAATAGCAGGCTTTAATGACATCCACCACCGTTAATTCTTCGTTATAGGAACAAATAATTATGCTAACATCCTTATACTCCATGTATATGCTGTTTTTTATTTTGATTTAAAAGCTGAGAAAGTAACCCTCCGCAATATGGTATTGCCTTCAGGTATAAGGGTAACCGGCACCGGGTTGCCTTTCTTGTCAACCAACTCACCTGTCAATTCAACTACCGGCTTATCAAAGGGGTGGAGTACGTTGCCATCATGCATCTCGTTGTATTCGAAGGTTGCGTCTTTTTTAATCTGTAAGCGCCACTTATCACTGTTGGCAGCTTTGATTCTGTACCGGTAAAAACCGCTCTCATTGTGCTGTTTAATGGTATCGATTTGGTGATCAATTTTGAGGGAATATACCACTGCACCTCGTTTCAAAAAATAACCTCCGCCGGGTACTGTTTTCGATGCCTGCTGTGGCATTTTCTTCACCGGAAAATTAAAATCAACATCCACAGCATCACCGGAATTCCAGGTAGCTTTTATTACTATTTTATCATTATAATGAGTGATTTCTGCTCCCTTAGGGGTAGAAAGCAAAATGTTTTTAGCACCAAAAGGCCGTCTGATAATTAATGGAAACCTAACCGGTTCATTGGCGGTAATAGTAAACCTGATGTTATCATCAAAAGGGTAATTAGTTTCTTCTTTTATTGTTATTGCCTGTCCGTTTACGTTAGTTTCGAGTATACTTGGACCAAACAGCACGGCAGCAATGCCATTGTTTTGCTTATCTTTCATCCACATGCCCTCCACATAATACGGCATTGTCCGTCCGCCATTGAGGACACAACAGGCTGCTGCCCGGTGTGCGGCATCGTATGATTCGCGTTTACCAATCTCGAAGTGATTGATTTTAATCCGGTTATCGGAGGTTAAGTACGATAAGGCTGTTAACGTAGAAAACCGTGAGCCCTGACCTGCATTAAATACAAGGGTTTCAAGGCTGTCACCAAGCGATAAGTTGCCGGTAATTGAGATTATTCTGTTCATAGGGCCTACCATCTCGGCTATGCCGCAATATTCATAAAGCTCATCGGCAGAACCTTTGCGCCCGTTTATCCATTCGTCGCAACGCATGGCCCCACCAGGCGTCATGTGATAAAATAATTTCTCAAGACTGAGTTTAGCTGCTTTGGAATACTTATCCTCCTCATGGAGTCCGGCTATGTATGTTGGCACAAAAATGCCTTCAGCAATATGTGCCCCGTGTTTTATGAAATAGCGGTCCTCATCAAGCAAAATATCCAATTGTAGATCGTTATCCCGCACTATGCCGGTACTGAAATCTTCATATAGTTTTTTGGCATATTCATTATAGGCTTCATCACCGGTGATGCGACAGAGCCATTCCAAATTTTCAAAAAACCCTATTCCATGGCTCACTCCGCCTCCACTGCCTTTTCGTACAAAATAATTACGTTCATCATATTCATTCATAATGAGCCTGGCAGCATTTTCAGCGGCTTCGAGCACGTCTTTACGACCGGTGTATTCATAATAGGCCAACATGGCCATAAGGATTCTGCTGGTAGTCCAGAGCTCTCCGTTTTCACGGGTATGGTTAAAACGGCAATTTGGTTCTTCACAATTCTCATAAATACCTATATAACCCTTCTCCCCTGTATTTTCAATCAACTCATTGATCCATATTTCGGCCTGCCGTTTATACATTTCGATGCCTGTAAGAAAAGCCATACGAACCACGGCATCTTTCCAGTATCCTTCATGCTCTCCGCTCCACCATTCCTTAATGATGCGGAACCGTTTGTTGCTGCGCCTATCCTGATTAACAAATACATTGTGCCTTACCGTGTTGTGTACCTGATCAAACCTCCCGATATATCCTTCTGTCAAATCGCGGACCAGTTGCTCTTTTATCCATCCGGCAGGTTTTATTTCACCGGCCGGCAATAATTCATATTTATAGAGTGAACCACTGCTAGCTTCAGTTTTATCAACGGAGATAAGTACATTAATAAAAATAAAGAATATGATCAGTGATGCAGATTTCACCATAACTGATTTTTGTGATACATAACAACCGGAATCTTTTCCTGTTGGGAAAACATTTATTTGTTTCTTATTTCTTCCAGATGTCTAAGCAATGTTTCCCTGTCGATGTTAAGACGCTGCTGAATCCGGTTAAGCGTTTCTTCCTCATTGCCTTCAGTATAACTTAAATCATTGGCCTGCAACTCAGGAAATTTTTTGTACAAATTACCTGTTACCAGGCTCCAGTCTCTAAAATAATCTTTTGTTGGTTTAAATCGCATTGCGTTTTGTTTTAATTCAACATATAAGATTTTAATAAGCTAAGGGCATGCCATTGGTGATTTAGAATTTGATTGATGTAACAGAGCATTATTTTTTTACAATCATTCTTTGCAATACTTTTTTTGTAAACCGGAAGCCTTCATGTTGTCAGGCCATTATAATTTCACTTTAATTAAAAAAATCCTTATCCAATAATTATCTTTATTAGGCCAGGCAATGTTAAATCTGATGGCTAATGTGAAAATATCACCCTTGAATTGTAGAAAAAATTTTACAGAAAGAGATGTTTTATTTTCGCCTGCAGGTTGTCATTTAATTCTAATGAAGGTCTCATCGCGGCGGATTTCCGTTGTGT
>CAZZBU010000123.1:0-11152 GCA_964652315.1 uncultured Bacteroidales bacterium | reverse complement strand
TAATCCATCAATTAAGAAGGCTTAAACTGATTCAGGAGTTATTATTATTATTATTATTTTGATTGCACTGGAAAAATGAAAGAAGGAAAACCCACATATGAAGAACTTGAACAGCGTGTTGCTGAATTAGAAGCCGAACGAGGGGAATTGCAAAATGACGATCTCATTCAGAACAGTTATTTTACAGCCCTGATTGACGCTACCGATAATATTTGTGTTGTAAAAGATTTAAACCTCCGTGTTATTGCTGCCAATCATGCTTTTGCAAAGGTCGCAGGAAAAAACAGCCCCGATGAGCTTATTGGTAAAACAGATGCCGAGATTTTCGGAATTTCGCAAAATAGTTCGCCGGTAAAGGGCTATATGGATGATGAATTTGCGGCTCAAAGACTTAAAAAAGGGGAACGCATCCTCAGGGAAGAGCGAATTGTATACCCGGATAAGTCCATGGGTACCATCCTTACAACTAAATTTCCGGTATACGGAAACGAGGGCCATGTAATAGCCACGGCCAGCATTTCTGTGGATATAACCGAGCGTGTTAAAGTGCAACAAAAGCTCAAAGAAAGCCATGAGAGTTTCAGGCTTTTGAATATGAAGCTTACCGAGATGTTACACATCAGCAACCTGCGTGATATTTACCAAACTGCTACCCGAAGTTTACAGCAACAGTATAGCGATACCCTTGTTCTTTATCTTTCCATTGATGAAGAAAAAAATACCATTGTGCTTGAATCCCTTTCAGGGCTGGAGGATAAATTGCTGAAAAGAATGTTGGACATGCTGGGATACAATGCCATTGGTAAAGAATTCAAATTGCTGCCAAAAATGAAGGCTTTCTTCAAGGAAGCGCGGTTTGTTGAAGTGGGAAGCCTGGCAGAATTATCCACATCAGAGTTTCCGGCTACAATTGCGAAAACCATTGAAAGAATACTGGGAATTCATAAAATATATACTGTAGGCATTACTGAGGATGAAAAACTATTAGCCACCATACATCTGTTTACATTTAATAAGAAGGAGATTCAGGATCGTAATTTTATCGAAATATTTGTCAAAGGAGTGGGCATCATTGTTAAGAATAAAATGAGTGAAATTGAATTGCTTAAGAGTGAAAAAGCATTATTGGATTTGAATAAAACCAAAGACAAACTTTTTTCAATCATTGCTCATGACCTTAGAAATCCACTGAACAATATGATTGGCTTTTCGGAGCTGATAAAAAAGAATTATGACCGGTACCCCGATGAAAAAATTAAGAAATTCATAGATTTAATATATAGCTCATCCCAGAATGTGTCAGTGCTGTTGGAAAATCTGCTAACATGGTCGAGAACACAACAAAACAATATCGAATTCAATCCGGAAAACATTAACATGTATGTTTCTGTTGAGCAGTGTTTTGAATTGATGGATCTTTCAGCTAAGAAGAAGCAGATAGTCCTGAAAAATGAATTAGAGACCAACTTGGCTGTACATGCTGATAAGGAAATGTTAAATACAGTACTGCGCAATCTTTTATCCAATGCCATTAAATACACCCCTGTTGGAGGTACAATTGAAGTAGGCGCAAATCAGACCAACGGATTCATCACCACTTATGTACAAGATTCGGGCATAGGAATTGAGCCGGAAGATCTGAAAAAATTATTTGGAATCAGAAAAGCACCGTCAATGACAGGCACGTCCGGAGAAAAAGGATCCGGCCTGGGATTGGTCATTACCAAAGAGTTCATTGGTATGAATAAAGGCAATATCTGGGTCGAAAGTGAACCTGAACAGGGAACTACTTTTTATTTTTCTTTGCCCGTGGCTAAATGATTTTCACTAAACCGAAATATTGTTTTTGATGGGCCAAAAGTTTGTCCATAAATAACCCCAAGTATTACCTTATTTTTTAGAGGTGATGTTATTTCTTCTCTACTTCACTGATTTTTATTTGTACTGCATTCTTCTTTGGTAAGATAGTGTGTGAAAATTGCTCCGCATACTGTTGCGTAATTTCAGCACCATAAAAGAAAATAAGAGAAGAATAAAATACCCATAGCAATATAACAACCAGTGAGCCTGCTGCGCCGTACATAACCCCTATATTACTGTTTCCCAAGGCAAAACCTATGAGAAATTTACCCAATGTAAATAACAGGGTGGTGATGAAAGAACCGAACCAGACCACCTTCCATTTGATAACCGCATCAGGTAAAAATTTGTATATCATGGCAAATATAACCATGACTACAGCAAATGAAAGGAGGAAATTCCCTGTTTTCATGAGGATAACGGTAATGTAAGGAAACTTGTTTTGTAGGAAATCATCCAGAATGGATAATCCGGCGTCTATGAGCAGAGAGATGACCATAATAAACCCAAGGCTAAGAATTAATCCAAAGGATAATAGTCTGTCTTTAAGGGTTTTTATTAGGTTTCGGCTGGGTTTTGCCCTTATTCTCCAAACAAAATTTAATGATTTCTGAAGAACGGTAAAAAATGTGGTGGATGTTATTAAAAAGATAATAACACCAATGATTGTCCCTGTGATGTTCTTTTGTGTGCCCTGATAGTTTGATACGAGGGATTTAATATATTCTGTACCCTCCTCATTTATTAATCCCTCTAATTCTTCGTATGCCTTTTCACGGATGGTTTCCTCACCCAGCAACAACCCAATTACAGAAACAATGATAATAATAATCGGAGCAACAGCAAATACAGTAAAGTAAGCAGTAGTACCGGCAAGCCGGATCGGATCATCCTCCTTAAATTTTTTGCTTGCACCTGCAAGCAACGTCTTTACATCTTTCCATCTTTTCTTTAGCATATTCTTTTTACATTCTGTCTTGCAAAATGGATACCATATCTCTATCCATTTGTTAATGAAATGATAAAAAGATTGTCATGATAAACATTGCCATAGCTTCATTGTTTAACGCATGTTTGAAAATTAACCTTGGAAGTATGAAACACGCAAATAAATTTTTATTAGGGATAATTGGTATTTTGAGTTTTACTTTTACTGCGATGGCTCAAAATCCTTCTGAAGCCAAAGTTGGAAAGATAACGGGTTTGGTTATTGACAGAGAGACCAATGAACCTGTTGAATTTGCCACCGTTTCGGTTTATACCACCGATTCTGTGCTGGTTAGCGGTAACATTACATCAGAAGATGGTTCTTTTAGCATCAAAGTCGAAAAAGGGGCTTATGACCTGGTAGTTCAATTTATTTCTTACCAAAAGAAAGTGATTAAGAATGTTGAAGTAAATTCTAATCTGGGATCCACTGATGTTGGGGAAATAACTCTGAGTCCGGCCACGAAAACAATTGACGAAGCCACGGTTACCGGTGAAAAAAGTGAAATGGTTATCGGACTGGACCGGAAAATTTTTAATGTAGGAAAGGACCTTAGCAATGCCGGAAAATCTGCTTCGGAAATATTAGATAATATTCCTTCTGTAACCGTTGACCTGGATGGTAATGTAAGCCTTAGAGGCAGCCAGGCTGTGCAAATACTTATTGACGGAAAACCATCAGGACTGGTAAGTGCCGGTAATACAGATGCTTTGCGAAGCCTGCAGGGTAGTCTTATTGAGCGGGTTGAGGTTGTGACCAATCCCAGCGCCCGGTATGAGGCAGAAGGAATGTCAGGCATCATCAATATAGTGCTAAAAAAAGAAGACCGGGAAGGAGTTAACGGTTCTTTTGAAGTATCGGCCGGTTATCCGCAAGACTATGAAGCAGCGGTTAATGTTAATTTCAGGAAAGAAAAATTGAATTATTTTATGAATTATGGCGTCGATTATGGCGAACGTCCCGGTGAAGGATCAGCCAATCAAATGTTTATGGGGGTAGATACAACATATACTTTTTTGGATCGCGATCGATTGAGTACAGGCTGGTCGCATAACTTCAGGGGCGGAGCTGATTATTTTATCAACGACCGGAGCACCCTTACAGCATCGGTTTTTCTTGGTTACAGTGATGAAGATAATACAACCACCATATGGTATCGTGATTTTGATTCCAATCGTAACCTGGAACAGATTACCCTGCGCGAGGACGAAGAAAAGGAAACTGAACGGAATATTGAGTTTTCCTTAAATTACGACCTGGAGTTTGACAAGGAAGACCAGAAATTTAATGCTTTTGTTCAATACATCGAAGAATCAGAGACAGAAGATTCGGATGTAGAGGAAATCATCACTCAAATTTACGGTGAAGCCATCGACGACGATCCTATTTTACAGCGGGTATTAAATAAAGAAAGCGAAAAAGAAATCCTGGCACAGGCCGATTATACCCACCCCTGGGGCGAGGATGGTAGAATTGAAGCTGGTTATCGCAGCGATCTGCGTTTAATAACCAATCCTTATGAAGTTGAAGAACGAAACGAAGACGGAGAATGGGAATATTTGGATAATTTCACCAATGATTTTGATTATGTGGAGAATATCCATGCCGTTTATACCCAGGCAGGCAATAAATTTAACCGTTGGTCAATGCAGTTAGGGCTTCGCATGGAGCTTTCGGATGTGCGGACCCACCTGAAAAGCACGGACGACCGAAATAACAGGTTTTATATCGACTTTTTCCCCACGGCGCATACTTCCTATGAAGTAAATGATGTGCATTCCCTCCAGGTAAGCTACAGCCGGCGCATTAACCGCCCTCATTTCTGGTTCCTGAACCCATTCAACAATTATACCGATGCCCGTAATATCCGCACAGGAAATCCCAACCTGGAACCAGAGTACACCAATTCCTATGAGCTGGGTTACCTGATGAAAAACGGCAGAACTTCTTTTTACAGCGGAGGTTACTGGCGCGATACCCGCGGGGTTATTGAACGCATCAGTGAAATGGAAGAGGGGATTACCTACCTGAAGCCTTACAACCTCGCCGAACAGCATTCCTTTGGTTTGGAGGCCAATGCCTCAGTCGATCCAACAGAGTGGTGGACTATCTCGGGTGACATAAATGTTTTCCGGTCCATTACCGATGGAAATTATGAAGGGCAGGATCTTTACAGCGATACATATAGCTGGAATGCACGGGGTAACTCCATGATGCGTTTTGACAATGATCTGGATATCCAGGCCACGTTTTATTACCGGGGACCACAGGAAACTACACAGGGAGAGCGAAAAGCATTTTACATGGCCAACCTGGGGGTTAGCAAGGATGTATTGGACGGCAATGGTACGCTTACTTTAAATATGCGTGACGTACTCAATACCCGTAAATTCAGGTACATCATCGATCAGCCGGATTATTATTCCGAGAATGAATTCCGCTGGTCAACACGCAGTGTGTCCCTTTCCTTTGTTTACAGGCTAAACCAGAGGGAGAACGCGGATAGGCAACAAGGTGGTGATTTTAATGGTGGTGGGGACCAGATGGGGATTTAGAAAATAATTCGTGCATTCGTGACCGGATTTCTAATGTTTTTTGCCACGAATACACGAATGGTAAATTCCATACGACCAATGAATTATAAATAAATGTTTGAAACAGGTTATTGCCTTTAATGAATTATTATTTTCTTAATTGACGAACCCTGATGATTTGCATTCAATTTCAACATATAAATTCCCGGATGTAAGTTTAAATTGAGTCGAATGGGTTCATTTTGTGAACTAATATCTTTTTTAAACACAATTTTCCCTGTTAAATCAATGATTTCAACTGAATGTAATTCATGGCCGGCGCTGTTTATTACCAGGTGGTCCTTTGCAGGATTTGGATAAATGTCCATATCTGTCAGCCCCACCGGAATAACAGCAGTCACCACATGGTTGGCAACCACAACATCGGCAAAGGCAGGCACTGGAATACCATCACTGGCTGTAACATTTCCAGGTGTGTATGAAACAACGATTTGTTGATAATCAACCGAAATGGGTGTATCCAGTAACAAAAGTAGTGCGCTGTCATTGGCCATGTTTAACTGAGCATCCGTAACATTGATGGGCGTTCCATCGGCAGTTATGGTAAAAGCTGATGCATTGCCATTGGCAGGATAGGCCATTTCACGGTCAAACAAAATGTGAACGGTGTCTCCGACCATGTTGGTCCAGGCATCTAGCACACTTGCTTCGAGGGTCCTGTTATACTCAAAACTTACCCAATTGAGGTTAAAGTTTGCTGTAAGCGCTTTTAATCGTAGCCGCTGTCTGCCTTTATTGAGAATGATTTCAGTTGATACAGATTCCCATGTTTGCCAATCTCCGGTAACCGGAACATCAATGGTGTCCTGATTAAGCTTATCGCCATCAGGTGTTTGAATCAATAGTTGACCGGTATTGCTTGCTGCTGCCACACGTACCAGGCCTGAATAATATCCTGTGTCTGCAACTTCAATCTCAAATTCAAGCCAGTCACCCGGATCAATATACCCCAGGTTGAATCCGCCGCCATCATCCGATGTAGCCTCAAGCTCCATACCTCTGTTGATGGTGAACTGCTCCGCATCCACCGTCCCTGGTATAGCAAAGATAGTAGGCTCCGGGAGGGTGTTTTCTACGGCAAGGTTGGTCACTTCCTGCAACTCACCCCGATCAGTTGATTGGGCCACAGTACCTGAATAGCTCAATGTAACGGTTTCACCAAAGCTGGTGTTTTCTTCCAGCGTTATTACCAGGCTGTCTTGCGCCGAGGTAATAGAGGCAATAGCAGCAGCCTCTTCTTCAACCTGTATTGTAAAATCAGCACCGGCTAAGTCGCTCATTATCTTATTGAAAAATACGACTACGGTAAAACCATAATCCCGGGTCTCAGCAGAGATAATTTCAGGGGGCATGCCGGGTGCCTGATTTGTTATGGCCCTGTTTTCAAATGCTTCCAATATACCATTATCAACCGAAGTCAGGTCGGTGCCACTGTAGCTAAGCTGCAGGTTGTATTCGGTATACAGCGGTTCTGCCGGAGTTAGCCTGATGATTGTTGAATCCTCTTCCGGTATTGTAATGGAGGAAATATCAATGATCTGTACGGGGTCGCCGTCTACCTCCAGCACAAATAAATCCGTTGCCGATGCAGGAGCTTCCATTTTTTTGTTAAACACCATTTCTACCATAGTACCTGCCGGATTGGTATACACATCCAATAATCTGGGTGCTGATCCGGGCAGGAGGTTATCCACCAGGGTGTCGGCAAAGGCTGTAAGCAATGCACTATCGCGGCCCATTATATCTTCTCCGCTGTAGGCCACAGTAATTTCATCCTCAGCCAGGATGCTTTCACCAAGCCATAAGTTAACGATGCCTGAATCCACTGTGTTTACTTCAATATCAGTAACGGTGACTGCTGCAGAGCCATTTTTGGTCACTTCAAAACCACCGGGATTTTCAGCCATCATCACTTCATTTGAAAGTTCCACAGTGATTACCTGATCATTTGTATCAATTTTTGAATATATATAAAATGGAGGAGGTTCTTTGTCAATCATCACATATACCACAGACAACCCGGGCAGGGATACCTGTATACCCCCTTCTGTTGGTGATGAATGAGCCTCAATGCTTTCGTAATTATCCGGCCCGCCACCCTGTTCGTCTGTTTCAATGCCGTTAATAAGTACCTTACGGGAGAAATCTCCATTATCATCACCACCTGTCAGGGTGTAATAATAATAATTGATGCCCGGATTAAAATTTTCGGGTTCAATCAGCACGGTTTCATCCGTCCGGCTTTTATTGATAATGACCAGGCCTGTTTCACCCGATGAAAAGGTGGAAGCATGGGCTATCACGGAATTGTTGCCGGAAACAGAAGACTCAACCATGCGATCACCAAAAAATTTCTGATGATAGTACATGTAGAAGAAAACAGCCCTGGGATTGTAGGGATCCACACCAGGCTCACCACCAACAGAGAACATGCCATGGTCATCACCTGCGGTCCCTTGGGCTTCGCTACCCCAGCCGTTGACCAAATCCCAGCGGGTAGCCAGGCCATAATCATTTTGCACGTATTCCCCCAGAGTAATGGCTGCGAGCATTCCGTTTACATAAGATACCTGTTGCATGCTGCCTACGGCAAAAATATTCCATTCCGTCATGGCTACGGGCAGCATGGGTTTGCCTGCTTCTGCCATGTCATCCACCATGGTTTGCATGATGTGTTCCGGAACAGTATGCGAATTCAATACTGTGCTTACCGGTGAATCCTCGTTGTAAGGGGTAAAATAGGAGTGCACCACCAGGAAGTCTGCCAGGTGGCCAACCTCAGGCATCATGCCTTCGTTCCAGACCGTCTGAATATCGTCATAAGAGGTTTCTGCGTCAAAAGCTACAACACCAATTTTTATATCCACTCCGATTTCATCGGCAGCATTGCGCATGGAATCGATGAATACCCTGCAATGCTGTCCGTAAAGTTCGCCTGAGATGAAACGGGGCTGTCCATCCTGATTTTTCGAAACATCAATTTCATACCCGGCCTGCCAGCTTCCAAAGTTTTCATTGCCAATTTCCCAGAATTTTGACCGGCCGTTATCGTAACGCACCCATTCTGCTGCCATGTGAGCAGCTTTTGCTACCGGGTTAGGGCCTGTTCCGTAACGCGCATAACTGTAGTTTACACAGATGATACCCGTGGTATTGGTGTTTTCAAGTAAGTTATAATACTGGTCTGTTGAAGTTTGCCAGTTGGGTGTGTTTTGTCCGTACCATGGCTCAATATTAGCAGGGATATCATCCGGTTTTTCATTAGCAGAAAGATTCCAGAAATAATTATTGGAAAGGTTACCACCCGGCCAACGCAGTACATGTGGGTTCAGGTTGTTCAAATCCTTCATAGCTGTGGTATTTTTCCACAGGCCGCCGTCCCAGGTCACGGCATTGTTGCCATAAATGTATTTGGGTACTTTGTTAATTTGCTTGTCAACATCAATCCCTATGGTTACTGTAGGGTCACCCCCGGGCTTTGCTGCCACCTCGTAAGCAGGGATTTCAGCAGTTTTTTCCTGCCAGTCATCCAAAAAGAATCCGGCATCCTGGCTCAAAATTGCCGGAGTAATCAGCATAAGGCAAACTCCGGTCATCAGTTTTTTCATTGTACTTATAGCCATGTTTCTATAATATTAGCTTAGTTAGTCATTATTGCTTCAACAGCCGACTAAAATAATAAAAATAAATCGGCTGAAAGACTTTATATAATATTGAATGGATGAATGGTATGTTTGTGGTATATTATAATGAATCGTATTATCCGGTTATTATAATTTAATCGGGCTGCATACAGCTGAAAGAATTAAACCTGCTAAGCCCTTAAGGGGAGTAAAAAACGAACGAAAGGATGCGTTTTGTAGTTCTTTATTTTGATGCAGGAACAATCCTTATGTGCTGTTTACCCACCAGAAAAATCGATACAGCGATAAAAGTTGTGCCAACCATCATTCCGGCGACCGGGATGCCATCGCTCACATTTAATAAGGCAATACCTCCGGAGCTCAAGCCGGCAATTCCTATCCGAATAGTTCCAAGGAGTGCCGATGCACTCCCCAGTCTCTCGCGGATTGGCGCAAGCGAAAGGGCAATGCCATTTGGAGAGGTAAACCCCAGGCAGAGCAAAATCAGAAATAAAAACACAATGATGGTGTTTTTGCCATACCAGCCGTTTAATATCCCTACGTAAAACAGTATGGCTATGGTAAGTTGATTAACCAGGGCAAATCGAAAGATATGCCGGCTTTTAAATTTTTTTAATGCCAGGATGTTTAACTGACTGCCTCCGATGAACCCTATAGAAAGCATGGCGAAAACAATGCCAAAACTTTGCGGGGACATGTTGTATTGTTCCATAAATATAATGGGCGAGCCAGCCACATAAATGAACAGAGACGCAAAAGAAAAAGCACCGGACAAAGCAAACGTGATGAATTGAGGTTTGGTCAGTATGGTCCAGTAATTCTTAACCAACACCGGTATTTTCATGCTTGATTTTTTGTCAGGCAAATAATTTACGGGCAGTACAAAAACCACCAGGTATATTAATGTCACAGCCATCAACGAAAGAAACACAAAAATCCATTGCCATGCCACATGGGCTGTAATATACCCGCCAATGGTTGGGGCAAGTAGTGGCGAACTACCTATGACCAGCACGAGCATGGAAAAAATCCGGGAACTTTCCTCCGGCGGAAAAAAATCGCGTACCATAGCCAGGGCCGATACCGAGGCTACCGATGCCCCAAGCGCCTGAATAAACCTGAAAACGATAAAGGAACCGGCATCCCAGGATAATATGCAACCGATATTGGCCAGTATGCTAATAATCAATCCATAATATAAGGGTGTTTTTCTGCCAAACCTGTCCAGTAAGGGCCCATATACAATCTGCCCGGCTGCGAACCCTACAAAAAATGCAGTAAGTGAGAAGGTCATGTTTGCCGATGTTGTACCAAAATAATCAGCAATACGCGTCATGGCCGGCAAATAGGTGTCAATTGAAAAAGGCACATAGGCCGTGAGAAATCCAAGGATGAGAACTATCCTCATTTTTTCCTTTCCTTCTCCAACCATTCCTGAAGTTCGATTTTTATTCATGGAGGTAGTAACAAAAGGATGTGATGAAAGTTTTAATAAGCGTTTTATTTGGGCGGATATGTTATTTAATCTTGAATTACATCATTGTTCCAATTAATTGGATTGTTTTTTTATGTATTGACGTATGCGTTGCAATTCAATATCATTTCGGATTTCGAATGATGTTAACCATTCGGTATGAATGATTTCACCATAATCTGACAGAACCATCTCATTGTTTGTTATCCTGCCTAGTGTCATGTCATTTTTACTTTTGCGGTTGAACCACTGCCAAGGTTTTCAACCATTGGCAGGGTAGGCCCCGTCAGTGGTCAATGACCCTGATGGTGGCTAGGCGACATAATAATCTTGACATGACACTAGGTTACATTCCCTGTGTTGCGTTACCAGGGTAATATAATATACCCCATCTGCAGAATAATTCCATTTAGGCATCCGGTGCGATGTGTCTAAGATACACAATTGGTTTGTGAAAAGGCAGGATTGGTCCTATTATTCTGTTTTTGTTTCTACCAGTTATTATGCTGAGTCTTCTAACCGATAAATATCTTCCAATGTGTTTGAGATGAGGTTTTTCCATTGTTCGCTAACCTTTAAACAGGTTTGTATA
>CAZZBU010000122.1:8536-11176 GCA_964652315.1 uncultured Bacteroidales bacterium | reverse complement strand
CTAGTGCCTGATCATAATTTTTATAATGACAATTTTTACGAACCAACTAATGTTGAAGCACATTATTATGGAGGAATTAATAATTACAAAACACCAGATTATCACAGATTAGATGTTGGTATTAATTTTTCAAAAACAAAACCAAGGGGTAAACGAAACTTGTATTTGGGATTTTATAACCTTTACAATCAAAAGAATGCCTACTATTATTACATCAAAAAGAATGGTGAAAAATATAATCTGATGAAATTCACCCTTTTCCCTTTTATCCCTACCATCAGTTATAGTTGTAGTTTTTAGTTGTGGATTGACCGGTGTAAAATCTTTTGATAGAGAATGAGGCTTTTTAGCTTTCACTTTCACTGTGCTATCAAAACTAAAAAAAACCATATCTTTGACATAAAAGCAACGTTTACTATGTTATAAACAACAAATAAGATTGAAATGAAAACCAAATTATTTATCCTATCAATACTCATGTTAGTGTTGACCGCCTGTGAAAAAGAACATCCCAATTATGATTGGAAAGATATTTCACTTAAAAATGATATTGATTTAACTTCTATCTATATGCTTGACGATGAAACCGGGTTTGTAGGGGGAAATTCAGGCGTCAAAATAGAAGAAATAATTACACACATGGGAGATATTCCTTCACCTTACGGGGACACTTTAATCTATTCCCCAAATAATGAAAATAGCTATGTAGAATATAAATATGATGTGGATCAAGATATCGAACCCATTTTATATAAAACAACAGATGGAGGCTCAAGCTGGCAGTCAATAACCACCCCCTTTAAAATTGGTATAAAAGACATTCAGTTTTTTAATGAAAATACCGGCTATTTGGTTTCTAAAGGAGAAGGCGTTTATAAAACAATTGATGGAGGCAGGGATTGGAATAAAATACTTGGTAATCGGATTCATGTATATTACGGCCAGGGATTCAATGATCCATTTGATGCGGTTTGCTTTATAAACGAAAACACTGGTTTTGTTTATGGCACTACAAGTTCTAATGTAGTACTCTCTACAAAAAATGGTGGATTAACATGGGATTGCGTTTCTATCGCATACACTGGCAAAACCTCAGAGAAATATCCGGAAATCTTTAGTTCGGTATCTGAAATAGCCTTCCCCAACTCAAAAGATACCGGTTATATTTTATCAGGTAAAATATTATATAAAACTGTAAATCAGGGTGCCACCTGGGTTAAGGTGTATGAGTCGGACTATAGATTTAATCCTGTATTTTATAACAGTAGTACTGTATTTTTACCAGAACAACATGTATACACACAAAATGGCGGTGTCACCTGGAATAAAACTCCTCTCTTCCATTTCGGCGAAGATATGGTTACACCAAATCTAAATGAATTCTATTATTTAAATAATGGAGAAATAAGAAGGACTATTTCAGGTCAACAGGAATGGTATGATATGTCAAAAGAAAATGATAGTTGGGTACATGAATTAACCTTCCCCTCGGAAAATACTGGTTATGCTATTGGAAATGAATCGTTGATACTAAAATATACTAAAAGACAATTTGAATAAAGTTCGAATTACTAAAGAACAGTGTTGCACCACTAATCTATAAATCAATTATATTAAAGACATTTGTAAACGTTTACAAGAGGATATACTTGCATTTCAATAAAATAATTTCCTTCACATAACAAAGCATTATGTATATAACATATATAGCAACAATGAGCTATTGCCTGGTAAAACGATAATATTGTTATGAAGGTGTTGCAAAATAAGAAAAAAACATGAGATACGAAGTCAATCCGAAAAGTATTAAATATCATGTAAAAAAATATTTGAATGCTAATAGCGAATGTTTCAAAGGCAAGAAAGTCATGGATTTTCCGGCAGGAAATGGCGTAACCTCAAGAATTTTAAAAGAGATAGGGGCAATTCCGATACCCATGGATTTATTTCCCGAGTATTTTGCAATAGAAGGGATAAGCTGCAAAAGAGCCAATATTAAAGAAGGACTTCCAATAGAAGATAATTCTGTTGATGCATTAATCTGCCAGGAAGGTATTGAGCATTTTAGCGACCAGTATGAGGCACTGAAAGAATTTAACAGAGTGCTAAAAAACAATGGAATATTATTAATAACAACACCAAATTATTCGAATATTCGTGCTAAACTAAGCTACTTATTGGCAGAAAGTGAAAGATTTAATTCAAAAATGCCCCCAAATGAGCTTGACAGTTTATGGATGTCGAAACAAGAAATAACCAATGAAATATATTTTGGGCACATCTTCTTGATTGGTATACAAAAGTTGAGAGTTTTAGCAAAATTATCTGGATTCAGGATCAAAAAATATCATTTCACAAGATTTCACTTTACTTCGCTTTTCCTGCTCCCGTTATTCTATCCATTTATTTTTATAACCAATTGGTTGTTATACCTTAAGAATTTACAGAAAAATCAAGATTTTAATATGGTAACTAAAAAAACCGTATATAACGAAATCTTTAGGCTGGCTATAAATCCAAAAATACTGGTCGGACGGGGTTTAATGGTAGAATTTGAAAAGGAGCAAAATGTTGAAAGTATAGCTCAAACGCTCAGAAGTAAACATAAAGAATTTGGAATAACATAATTTACTTTATACA